>JBDSYI010000083.1:0-11687 GCA_039925745.1 Casimicrobium sp.
TGCGACACATGCGTGATGAGCGCTTCGACGCTCTTGTGCATCACTTCGGTGAACGGCGCAGGGTACAGGCCCATGCCCAAAACGCAAGCCGCGACCAGCATCAGCATCCAGAATTCGCGCGGTGAAACGTCTTTCATTTCGCGTACGTGATCATTGCCAATCGGGCCGAAGATCACGCGCTTGTACATCCACAACGTGTATGCCGCACCGAGAATCAATGCGATCGCGGCACAGGCTCCGGTCCAGAACATGCCCTGCTTGACGGCTGCCAGGGTCACGGTAAATTCACCGATGAAACCCGATGTTCCGGGCAATCCGGCATTCGCCATTCCGAACAGCATCATCAGCGCGGCGAACTTTGGCATGACATTCACGACGCCACCGTAATCGGCGATGTTTCTGCTGTGCAGACGGTCATACATCACACCGATGCAGAGGAACATCGCAGCCGACACGAAGCCGTGCGAAATCATTTGCATGAGGCCGCCTTCGATGCCAAGTGCACTGCCCTGCCCGCCCACAAACAGGAAGAAGCCGAGGGTGACGAAACCCATGTGCGAGATCGACGAATAAGCGACAAGCTTTTTCATGTCGGTTTGCACCAGCGCGATGAAACCGATGTAGACGATAGCAATCAGCGAAATCACGATTACGTACGGGGCCATGATGTGCGACGCATCGGGCACGATTGGCAGGATGAAGCGCAGGAAGCCGTAAGCACCGAGCTTAAGCGTTATCGCGGCCAAAATCACCGAGCCACCGGTCGGCGCTTCGACGTGGGCGTCCGGTAACCATGTATGCACGGGCCACATTGGCACCTTCACCGCGAAGGCGAGGAAGAACGCAACGAAGATCAAAATTTGCGGCGTTTTTCCAAGCGGTACCTTGTGGAAATCAGCAATCGTAAAACTGCCGCCTGTAACGTTGTAAAGGTACAAAAACGCAACCAGCATCAGCAGCGAGCCGAGCAGCGTGTAGAGGAAAAACTTGATCGCTGCATACAGACGATTCGGTCCACCCCAAATGCCGATGATCAAATACATCGGGATCAACATGGCCTCGAAAAACACGTAGAACAGCATCGCATCAGCCGCCGCGAACGCGCCGTTGATGAGTCCAGACATGATCAGGAACGCCGCGAAATATTGCGCGGGCTGCTTCTCGATCACGACCCAACCCGCGATCACAACGAGGATTGTCGTGAAGCTGTTGAGCATTACGAACCACATCGACAGGCCGTCAACTCCGAGGTAATAGCCGATCTTGTAACGCTCAATCCACGGCACGTTCTCGACGAATTGCAGCGCGGCGGTCGATGGGTCGAACCCAGTGTAGAGCGGGATGGTAACGAGGAAGCCAGCGACGGCAACAATAATTGCTACCCATCGCGTGAGATTGGCAGCGGCATTACGTTCGGCGATTTCGGCCTTGTCGCGTCCCGTGGTCATCACGGCAAGGCCGCCGAGAATCGGAATCCAGATGGAGAGTGAGAGCAGCATGATTTTTTGTAATTCGCTCTAGCGCAACAGCAGCCAGGTGAGGAAGACGAGCACGCCCGCCAACATCACAAAGGCGTAGTGATAGATATACCCCGTCTGCAGATGACGCATAACGCCTGACAGCACGCCGATGCCTTTGGCGGTGCCATTTACGATTGCACCATCGATGATCGCGCGATCACCGGCCTTGAAAAACAACTCGCCCAATTTGCGCGCGCCACCCGCAAAGAAGAAATCATTAAACCGGTCGAAGTAGTATTTTTCTTCGAGGATTTTGACGATAAAGCTGAATTGCTTGCGCAGCTTCCCAGGCAATTCTGGATTCATGACATAGAGGTAGTACGCCAGCCCAACACCGAGAGCCGCGAGCAACAAGGGTAGGGTCGATAAACCGTGAATGGCCATCCCGAAGGGGCCGTGGAACTTTGCCGTCATTTCCGACAATGTGTCATGCTCTTTGGCAACCGCGATAACGCCCTTGAACCAGTCACCATGAACGATTTCACCAATACCGAAGTAGCCCAGAATGGCTGACGGGATCGCTAACAGGATAAGCGGCACGGTGACCACCCACGGCGACTCATGTGGCTTGGCGTCATGGCTTTGATCGTGGTGATGATCAACGTGAGCATGTTCATCATGCGGCGCCTGGTCGTAGCGTTCCTTGCCGTGGAACACGAGGAAATACATGCGGAATGAATAAAACGCGGTGACAAAAACGCCAGCGAGCACCGCGAAATTTGCATAGCCGTGCCCGAAGATCTTGCTTTCGTGAACCGCCTCGATGATGGTGTCTTTCGAGTAGAAGCCCGACAGCAGCGGGAATCCAATCAATGCCAGCGATCCGATCAAGGAAGTGATCCATGTGATCTTCATGTACTTGCGCACACCACCCATGTAGCGGATGTCCTGATTGTGGTGCATGCCGATGATCACCGAGCCTGCGGCGAGGAACAACAATGCTTTGAAGAACGCATGCGTGACCAGATGGAACATGGCGGCGCTATAGGCCGACACACCCAGTGCGACCGTCATGTATCCAAGCTGCGAGAGCGTGGAATACGCCACCACGCGCTTGATGTCGTATTGGATGATGCCGAGGAAACCCATGAATAGCGCGGTCGTTGCGCCAATGATCAGTACGAATGACAGTGCGGTCGTCGACATCTCAAACAGCGGCGACATGCGCGACACCATAAAGATGCCCGCCGTAACCATCGTTGCGGCATGGATCAGCGCGGAGATCGGCGTGGGGCCTTCCATCGAGTCTGGCAGCCAAACATGCAAAGGTACTTGAGCGGATTTGCCCATTGCGCCGATGAACAGCAGGATGCACGTCGCCGTTGCCCACATTGGAATGCCAAACGGTCCCATATTCACGGCGATACTGGCCAGCGAAGGCGCGGTCTTGAAGACGGTTGCGTAGTCGAGACTGCCGGTGTAGGCCACCACAAGCGCGATGCCGAGCAGGAACCCCAAATCGCCAACGCGATTAACAAGGAATGCCTTCATGTTGGCAAAAATCGCGGTTGGCTTGGTGTACCAGAAGCCGATCAGCAGGTACGACACGAGGCCCACGGCCTCCCAACCGAAAAACAGTTGCAGGAAGTTGTTACTCATCACGAGCATCAACATCGAGAACGTGAACAACGAGATGTAGCTGAAGAAGCGCTGATAGCCAGGGTCTTCGTCCATGTAGCCAATGGTGTAAATGTGCACCATGAGCGAAACGGAGGTGACCACCAGCATCATGGTCACAGTCAACGTGTCGATCAGGAATCCGATTTCAAAATGAATGCCGCCTGAAACCATCCACGTGTAGAGCGGGCCGTTAAACGTGTTGCCGTTCAGGACATCAGCGAGCACGAAGCACGAAGCGATGAACGAGATCAGCACCCCGAGAATGGTGACCCGGTGAGCGCCGTTACGACCAATTTGCTTTCCGAACAGGCCCGCGAGAATTGCGCCGATCAGTGGCGCAAACGGGACGATGAGATAGGTGAGTTTCATGTCGCTCGCTTATCCCTTCAACTTGCCAATTTGGTTCACATCAATCGAACCCACATTGCGGAACAGCACGACGAGAATGGCAAGACCGATTGCTGATTCGGCGGCGGCGACCGTCAAAATGAAGAAGACAAAAACTTGCCCGCTCAGATCGCCAAGATAACTTGAAAACGCGATGAAGTTCAGGTTAACAGCAAGCAACATCAACTCAATCGCCATGAGCAAAATGATCACGTTACGACGATTGAGGAAGATGCCGATGACGCTAATCGTGAACAGCGCGGCGGCAACGAATAGATAGCTGTCAAGCGTAGGTACAGGCAACATTTATTTCTTCGCCTCCACGACGGCCGCTGCAGCCGGCGTTTCCGCCGCCGTAGGTTTCTCGCTGGACATTTTCAGAATGCGCAGACGATCATTGCGCTTGACCAACACTTGCTCGCCCGGATTCTGGTACCGGGTTTCGCGGCGGTCACGCAACGTTAAGGCAATGGCTGCGACGATGGCGACCAAAAGCAGAACGCCCGCGATCTCGACCGCGTAGGTGTATTTGGTGAATAACTCAATGCCTAGTGCCTTCGTATTGCTGCCGTCCAGCAAAATCGCGTTAGTGGTTGCGGTGGGGCCGGTTTGCTGCTTGAACGACAGGCTCAGCACCAGAATCATTTCAAGAAGTATGGCCGCACCGACTAGCAAGCCGACGGGCAAATAGCTTCGGAATTGCGTGCGTAATTCTTCAAAATTGACGTCAAGCATCATGACAACAAACAGGAACAAGACCATCACTGCCCCTACGTAGACAAGCACCAATGCGATGGCAAGGAATTCGGCTTTGAGCAGCATCCACAGCGCGGACGCCGAAAAGAACGCGAGCACCAAAAATAGCGCGGCATGTACCGGATTTTTAACGCTGATGACACGGCTCGCGGAGAGCAGCAGCACAAATGAAAAGACGTAAAAGACGATTGTGGCTAGATCAGGCATAGGCTGTTGCCGCGTTAGCGGAACCTCGCATCTGCGGCGCGATCCGCCGCAATTTGTTTTTCGTAACGGTCACCGACGGCGAGCAGCATTTCTTTGGTGTAGTACAGGTCACCGCGCTTCTCGCCGTGATATTCAAGGATGCGCGTTTCGACGATGGAATCAACCGGGCAGCTCTCTTCGCAGAAGCCGCAGAAGATGCATTTAGTTAGGTCTATGTCGTAGCGTGTAGTGCGACGCGAACCGTCATCACGCACCGTCGATTCAATAGTGATGGCCATGGCGGGGCATACTGCCTCACAGAGCTTGCAAGCAATGCAGCGCTCTTCACCGTTTTCATAGCGGCGAAGCGCGTGCAGGCCGCGAAAACGGGGGCTTTGCGGCGTTTTCTCTTCGGGGAACTGCACGGTGATTTTGCGAGCGAACAGATATCGGCCCGTAAGCTGTAGACCTTTGAGCATTTCCCATAACAGGAACGTCGAGAAAAAGTGTTTGACGGAGGCAATCATGATCACTACCTCTTAATGAAACGCTGAGCCCCACGGCGTCTGCATGATGATCGCGAGGAACACTATGTAGGCGAGCGTGACGGGTATAAAAATTTTCCAGCCCAAACGCATGATCTGGTCGTAGCGATAGCGTGGAAACGAAGCGCGAATCCATAAGAAGAAAAACAAAACGAAGAATACTTTGGCCGCCAGCCAGAAGAAGCCGTCAGCGAAAGGCTTCATACCGAATACGAACAGCTCGTTGGTGACCGGCAATGGCGATAACCATCCACCGAGGAACAACACACTTACGAGTGTCGCGATCAGAATCATGTTGGCATATTCCGCCAGGAAAAAGATCGCGAACGTGACGCCGGAATATTCAACGTGGAAGCCCGCGACAATTTCTGATTCACCCTCGGCCACGTCAAACGGATGACGATTGGTCTCTGCCACGCCGGAGATGAAATAGACGATGAACAACGGGAACAGCGGAATGAAGTACCACTGGTGCACACCGCCCTGTTGCGCGTTGACGATATCACTCAAATTCAGGCTGTTCGCGGCCATCAGCACGCCGACCAACGCAAAGCCCATGGCAATTTCGTAGGAAACGATTTGTGCAGCAGAACGCATACAACCAATGAATGCGTACTTTGAATTAGATGCCCAACCCGCGAGAATCACACCGTATACGCCAACCGATGTCAGAGCGAGGACATAGAGCAGGCCTGCATTGACGTTTGCCAAAACCAGTGTCGGGTCAAACGGAATCACCGCCCACGCCGCTAGCGCCGGTCCAATTGATAGCAGCGGTGCGATATAAAACAGCGTTTTGTTCGCGCCAGTCGGAACAATAATTTCCTTGAACAGAAGCTTCAGCACATCCGCGAACGGCTGCAACCAACCGAAACCCACGCGATTTGGTCCGATGCGCACCTGCATCCAGCCAATCACCTTGCGCTCCCACAGCGTCAAGAACGCCACGCACAGCGTGATCGGTATAACAATCACGAGAATCTTCAGTAGCGTCCAGATCGCGTAGCTGATGCCAGGATAATCAGTACCGATAACCAGTTCTACTGGATTACTCATACGGCCTCCAACGTAATCGCGGCGGTTGCATCACCGAGTTGCGCGGATACTTCAGTGGCAAGCGGGACGCGCACCGCGCCAACGGCAACAGTCGAATCGACGAATAACGTCGCAACTGCCGAATAGCCGCCTTGACTCACGCGAACATCGTCGCCAGCTTTAAGCCCTAGACCATCGGCAGTCTCCGGAGAAATCCGAACGCGCGGTTGCTTGCCGAAGGCGGTGAGTGAAAGCGCATGTCCGCGACGGACTAACGAGTCCGCGTGATAGATCGGCAGATCGGCGACGCGTTCAAGCGCGCCCGTCGATTTTGAATCCGAGAGTGCCAATATACGTACGCGAGCGCCGAGCTGGGATTCACTGTAGTTCGACAACGCGAGGGCTTTGACATCCTCGCTCGAATTCAGAGCAGCAAATTCTGCGCCGAACAGGTCACCGATGACCCGCAGCACTTTCCAGCCGGGGCGCGCTTCACCTAGCGGACGAACGACGCCCGTAAATGACTGAACCGTACCGTCTTGCGATACATACGTGCCTGATGTTTCAGTGAATGGCGTGATCGGTAACAACACGTCGGCGTACTCGCGCATTGCGTCACTAGCGTACGGCGTCAGACAGACAACTTTGTCAGCTGTGCCTAAAGTCTCCAATGCCTTCGCGCCCAATGCGCTATCGCGCTCAGGTTCGCACCCAATCAGTATGAATGCCTTCGCCGCGCCACCCAGCGCCTGATTCGCTGTGACGCCACCATCGACGGGCGTGGCGCCTGCAATATGACAGGAGAGTGTCGAACTCGACAACGTGAGGCGCCCATAAGTGCCGCCGCATACGCCCGCGATGGCATTGGCGAGAGACTCGATATGCGACGCGTCCGACTGCGTCAGCGCGAGATCGCCCATCAATACGGCAACACGCTTCCCGGTCGCAAGTGACGCCGCGATCTGCTCGACCTCAGGACTTACGTGCTCGACAGAAATCGGAGTGTCTTTTTCGAGCCGTTTGGCAAGGGCGGACAAAACCGCAGCCAACGTGTCCCAAATCGCGGAAGGCTTGACCATTACTTTGGCCGCGATCGCACATAGCGGATCATCGCTGGCAGTTGAGATGAGCGACAGTGCAGCGCCTTTTTTGACACGCTGGCGAATGCGCTGCGCAATGAGTGGCTGCTCTTGACGCAAGTTGGAACCGATCACCAGAAAGCGATCATAGCTGGCCAGATCCGACACTTTCATGCCGAGCCAGGGCACGCCACCACCTTGATCAAGCGCCGCGTCCGTTACACGAAGCCGATGGTCGATGATCGTGCCGCCGAGTTGCACGGACAGCTTTTTCGCGAGCGTGGCTTCTTCGAGCGTAGTGTGCGCGCCAAGCAACATCGCGACATGCTCTGCGCCATGCGTTTTGACATTCAATGCAATCGCTTCGCGTGCTGCCGCAAGCGCATCCTGCCAGGACGCTTGATGCCAAACGCCATCGATCTTGACCATCGGCGTGGTCAGGCGATCAGCGGCGTACAAACCTTCGTAACTAAAACGATCCCGATCCGAAATCCAGCACTCGTTGACCGCTTCGTTCTCGTGCGGCAATACGCGCAGCACCCGGTCGCCCTTCACCTGCACTTGAAGGTTGGCATTCAAACCGTCATGCGGACTCACCGTTTTGCGGCGTTGCAACTCCCAGGTCCGTGCGCTGTACCGGAAGGGCTTCGATGTCAGCGCACCGACTGGGCACACGTCGATCATGTTGCCGGAGAGTTCAGAGTCAACGGAATGACCAACGAAAGACAGAATCTCTGCATGCTCGCCACGGCCGCCCATGCCGAGTTCCATGATGCCCGCGACTTCTTGCCCAAAGCGAACGCAGCGCGTGCAATGAATACAGCGGCTCATCTCTTGGGCGCTTACGAGCGGCCCAAGATTTTTGTGGAAGACGACGCGCTTTTCTTCTTCATAGCGTGAACCCGATTTACCGTAACCTACGGCCAAATCCTGCAACTGACATTCGCCACCCTGGTCGCAAATTGGGCAGTCCAGCGGATGGTTAATCAGCAGAAACTCCATCACGCCCTGTTGCGCCTTTTTGGCCTGCTCGGAGGCAGTGAAGACTTTCATGCCTTCAGTCACGGGTGTCGCACAGGCTGGTAATGGCTTCGGCGCTTTCTCAACCTGCACAAGGCACATGCGGCAGTTCGCCGCGATGGAAAGTTTCTTGTGATAGCAGAAATGCGGAACGTAGGCCCCGACCTGATTGGCCGCATCCATCACCGTGCTGCCCGGTGCGACTTGTACTGCCTGGCCGTCGATTTCGATGTTGATCATTTAGTTGACGCAACCGTTGTCATGCTGTGCGGAGCGAAGCATCACTGTGCTTTCCACCGCTGGCGGAATGGAGACTGATCCCTTGCTATTGCGCAGGACGACAAAACTAAACATACGTAGGCACCAGGCAACGCTTGTGGTCGATGTGATACTGAAACTCGTCGCGATAGTGTTTTATAAAAGCGCGCACAGGCATGGCTGCGGCATCACCCAGCGCGCAAATTGTGCGGCCCTGGATGTTGTCCGCCACAGAGTTGAGCGTGTCGAGATCCTCGTTGCGACCTTCGCCGTGTTCGATGCGATGAACCATGCGCCATAGCCAGCCCGTGCCTTCGCGACAAGGGGTGCATTGGCCACACGACTCTTCATAATAAAAGTACGAAAGGCGCAAAAGCGATTTCACCATGCAACGCGTTTCGTCCATGACGATCACCGCGCCAGAGCCGAGCATAGAACCTGCTTTGGCGATGGAGTCGTAGTCCATGTTCGTTTGCATCATGATGTCGCCGGGAATCACCGGCATCGACGACCCGCCAGGGATTACAGCCTTGCATTTCTTGCCATCTCGCATGCCACCCGCGAGTTCGAGCAATTTCGAAAACGGAGTACCTAGCGGAACTTCAAAGTTGCCCGGGCGCGCAACGTCGCCTGAAACGGAGAAAAGCTTTGTACCGCCGTTGTTCGGCAGACCCAAATTCAGGAAAGCTTCACCCCCCTTGCGCATGATCCACGGCACAGCAGCAAAGGTTTCGGTGTTGTTGATTGTTGTCGGCTTGCCGTACAGTCCAAAGCTTGCAGGGAACGGTGGCTTGAAGCGCGGCTGTCCTTTTTTGCCTTCGAGCGATTCGAGCAGGGCAGTTTCTTCACCGCAAATGTACGCGCCGTATCCGTGGAACGCGTGCAACTGAAAATCAAAGCCGCTTCCGAGAATGTTGGCCCCAAGAAATCCGCCAGCGCGCGCCTCTTCCAGCGCCTCTTCGAATAACTCGTATACCGAGAAGATTTCGCCGTGGATATAGTTGTAGCCGACAGTGATGCCCATCGCATACGCGGCAATCGCCATACCTTCGATAACCATGTGAGGGTTGTAGCGAAGGATGTCGCGATCCTTGAACGTCCCCGGTTCACCCTCATCCGAATTACAGACCAGATACTTCTGGCCGGGGAACTGGCGAGGCATGAAGCTCCACTTGAGTCCCGTCGGGAAGCCTGCGCCACCGCGACCTCGCAACGCGGATTTTTTAACTTCGGCGATGACCTGATCCTGCGGAATTTTTTCCTTCAGGATTCTGGTCAGGGCTTCGTAGCCGCCACGCGTCTGGTAAGGGCCGATGCGCCAATCGTTAGCGTCGTCGACCTTGAGATCGGCGAAGATCGTTGCGTTGATGTGTGGGCCGAAATGCATATTGATACCGCCTATGCTTTCATCAGATCCGACGCAGCAGTGCGCCTCAGTTCGTCTGTCAGCACATCGAACTGTTCGGGTGTAATTTTCGTGCGGATGTCGTGATTGTTCACAGTGAATACCGGAGCATCACCGCACGCCCCAAAGCACTCGCCCTCTTTCAGCGTGAACATGCCGTCCGCAGTGGTCTCACCAAAATCAACGCCTAAAGCTTTCTTTGCGTGCTCGGCGCAATGCATCGCGCCTTGTAACTGGCACGGCAGATTGGTGCATAGGGTCAGCTTGAACTTACCCGTTGGCTTCAAGTTATACATCGTGTAGAACGATGCAACTTCGTAAACGGCAATCGGCGGCATACCGATATAAGTCGCAAGTTCTTGCATCGTCTCGCTCGACAGCCAGCCCTTTTCCGTTTGCGCAATGGTCAGCGCAGCCATGACGGCAGATTGACGCTGATCTGGCGGAAACTTGGAGCATTCGCGATCAATTTTTTTAAACGCTTCGGGTGAGAGACTCATGTATTACCTGTCAATCTCGCCAAACACAATATCTTGCGTGCCAATGATGGCAACCACGTCGGCGATCATGTGACCGCGCGACATTTCATCGAGCGCCGCCAGATGTGCGAATCCAGGAGCGCGAATTTTCAGGCGATAGGGTTTGTTCGCACCGTCGGACACAATGTAAATACCGAACTCACCCTTGGGATGTTCAATCGCCGCATACGCTTCACCCGGCGGCACATGCATGCCCTCGGTAAAGAGTTTGAAGTGATGAATAAGCTCTTCCATGTTCGACTTCATGGATTCGCGGTCGGGCGGTGCGACCTTGTAATTTTGCGTAATCACCGGCCCAGGATTAGCGCGCAGCCATGCAATGCACTGCTTGATAATCTTGTTCGATTCGCGCATTTCCTGCACGCGAACGAGGTATCGATCGTAACAATCCCCGTTCACACCGACCGGGATATCAAAGTTCATGCGGTCGTAGACTTCGTAAGGCTGCTTTTTACGCAAATCCCACGCGATACCTGAACCACGCAACATGGCGCCGGTGAAGCCGAGCGCCATCGCCCGTTCTGGACTCACCACACCAATGCCAACGGTCCGCTGCTTCCAGATACGGTTATCGGTTAGCAGGGTTTCATATTCATCGACGTAAGTCGGGAAGCGACTGGTGAAGTCCTCAAGAAAATCGAGTAAAGAACCTTCGCGGTTCTCGTTCATCTTCTCTACGGCGGCAGCGTTATGGATCTTCGATGCCTGATATTTGGGCATGCGATCAGGCAAATCGCGGTACACGCCGCCAGGTCGATAGTACGCCGCGTGCATGCGCGCACCAGAAACCGCTTCGTAGATGTCGAACAAGTCCTCGCGTTCCCGGAACGCGTAGAGAAACACCGTCATCGCGCCAACGTCCAGGGCATGCGCACCGAGCCACAACAGGTGGTTCATCAGGCGCGTGACTTCGTCAAACATCACCCGGATGTATTGCGCGCGCTCAGGCACCGGCAGTTGCAACAGCTTTTCAATCGCCATGCAATACGCATGTTCGTTCGCCATCATCGACACGTAGTCGAGGCGGTCCATGTACGGCAGCGCCTGGATGTAGGTCTTGCTTTCGGCCAGTTTTTCGGTGGCGCGATGCAACAGGCCGATATGCGGATCGGCGCGCTCGATGGTTTCGCCGTCAAGCTCGAGCACGAGGCGCAGCACGCCGTGCGCCGCAGGATGCTGCGGGCCGAAGTTCATGGTGTAGTTACGGATTTCAGCCACAGGCTACTTCCCTTGACTAGCGTAACTATTATCACGAACCACTCGCGGCACAGTCTCGCGCGGCTCGATCGTTACCGGTTGATACAGCACGCGACGCTGCTCAGGGTCGTAGCGCATTT
>JBDSYI010000084.1:0-3530 GCA_039925745.1 Casimicrobium sp.
GCGCCTCGTGGACGAGAAGCGATTCCATTGCGCCGCACACCCCGTAGCGGCGGGTCTTCGCGTTATCGCAAATGCGCACCGCTTTTTCCAGGTCGGCGAATTCGTCGACGTAGACGTGGCAGTTGCCGTCCAGATGCTTGATCACAGGCACTTTGGATTCGGCAACGATTCGCTCGATCAGGCTTTTACCGCCGCGTGGAATGACGACATCGATGTATTCGGGCAGCGTGATCATCTGGCCGACGATCGCGCGGTCAGTGGTCTCAATCACCTGAACGATGTGCTCGGGCAATTTCGCCGCTTTAAGACCCGCGGCGATGCATCCGGCAATCGCCTGATTTGAACGCGTCGCTTCCGAGCCACCACGCAGAATTACGGCGTTGCCGCTTTTGAGGCACAGGCCAGCGGCGTCCACTGTTACGTTCGGGCGCGATTCGTAAATGATGCCGATGACGCCCAGTGGCACGCGCATTTTGCCGACTTGAATGCCGGAAGGTCGCGTACGCAAATGAGTAACTTCGCCGACGAGATCGGGAAGTTGCGCGACTTGACGTAATCCTTCAGCCATCGCGGCGACCGATTTTGATGTGAGTGTGAGCCGATCGATCAGCGGGCCGGCAAGGTCTGCTTTTTTGGCATCGCGAACATCTTCGACATTTTCGTCCAGGATGTGCGCTTCGCGCTTGAGGAGTATGTCGGCGATGGCCAGCAGGGCTTCGTTCTTGCTGGCGGTTGTGGCGCGCGCAATCACGCGCGAGGCAGCGCGTGCTGAGCGCCCGACCAGATGCATGTATTCAGTAGCGTCTAAAAGCTTGTTCATCACCTCATTTTACCGGCCATGGCGCTTACATCCCATGAACACAGCTTTTTCGTGAAAGTACCACTGTTCGCGGGCTAAAAGCGCAAAAAGGTCAATGTCAACTCAAGGAAGAGCGGTGTCTTAGCCCCTGTCTGGGCGTGCTTCCAGTAAAAAGCTATTGTTTGACAGCGCGCCGGTTCGCGGGCGGCAATCGAGCCGCACTGTAGCCGTCATCGACTTGCGCTTTTGCGGTGCAATGCAGTGTCAACCAAACGTCCTGTGGAGGCCAGTCGCGTCGATTCCGGAGCTACGACCATCCCGGCTTGGGGTCGAGGCGATCTAAACACGGCACTGCACGTTTCAACCTCGTGCGGGTCAGGGTGCTCTTTTGAGCAGGTACTTGTCGTAAAACGCAGTCATCGCCGCAAACTGAAAATCAGCATTCGCTTTTTTTGCAAATCCATGACCCTCGTCCTCCGCCAGCAAGTACCAGACAGGAGAACCGTTAGCGCGTACTTTCTTCACGATTTGTTCGGCCTCCGTGTAGGGGACGCGCGGATCGTTTTTGCCGTGACTTACCATCAGCGGAAGTCTGATTTTGTCGGCGTGAGTTAGCGGCGAAATACTATCCAGAAACTTGCGCATATCCGGGTCTCGCTCGTCGCCGTATTCGCTACGCCGAAGGTCGCGGCGGTAGGTTTCAGTGTTCTCCAGAAAGCTTACAAAATGCGATATACCGACCGAGTTTGATGCGGCGGCCAAGCGACTGCTATACATCATCGAAGTTGCGAGCACCATGTAGCCGCCATAGCTGCCGCCCATGACAGCGACGCGACCTGCGTCGAGGTCGGGCTGCGTCTGCACCCAGTCGAGCAACGCACCGATGTCTTTGACGGAGTCTTCCCGCTTTTTTGCGTTATCTGCCTCAAGAAAGCGTCGGCCAAACCCAGCTGACCCGCGCACGTTCGGATAAATCATTGCGTAGCCACGCTCGTTGATCCAGTAATTGCTGCGACCCCGAAAGCCTGGTCGTGCCTGACTTTCAGGCCCACCATGAATCGAAATGATGACAGGGCGCCTGCCGGGAAAATCTTTGCTCGAAGGACGATACATAAAGCCCGAGATCGCCAGCCCGTCAAAGCTCCTCCATGTAATCGGCTCGGCTTCCGAGAATGGGCGCTTCACGCCATTAACCGTTGCATGCTGTGTCCAGCGCGCGATGTTTCCAGTGTCAACGTCCAGCGAAAATATTTCGCCGGGTGATTCGGCGGATTCAATGGTCAAAGCCAGTTCGCGACCGTTTCGATGCCAGTTCGCCGATGAGATCAAACCGGGCGGCAGTGGCGGTACCGGCAAGGGCTTCAGATCAGCGTCATAGAGCTTAAGTTGGGCGCGGCCGGACACGTTCGTGAGCACTGCGACGCGCTTACCGGTGCGCGTGACCGACCAACTGTCGACATCGTTTTCGATGTCTTTGGTAACCCATTGGCGATCACCGCTTTTGAGGTCGACGCGTGAGAGCTTGCCGAAATCGCCATCGAACTTTTTACGATAAAGCCAGCGGTCGCCAATGTTATTTTCGACATCGGCCTCGCCGGGACCAATGTCGGTACGCTTGCCGGTGGAAAGATCAAGCGACCAAAGTTTGCTGCTCGTGGACGATAGATATTCACTTGCAATGAGCCGATTTTCACGATCTAGCCAGCGCACGATGCGCCAGCCTGCACCGGGCAAGCTGGCCAGCTTGAATCGCGCCTCGGGCTGTTGCGGATCAATGGCATAGACGTCGACATTCGCCTGCTCGCGCTTGCCCGAGCGATCGAGTGCGCGCGCCATGACAATCACCTTGTCCTGCGCGAAGTTCCACGGCCCCAATGAATGCAATTCGCCGGAAGGCGTTATCTGTGTTTCGTGCAAGGTTTTCGGATCGAGCCGGAAAATCTGCGTCGCCTCGTCGCCGCCAGTGTCGCGCGCAAACAAAATGTATTCGCCGCGCTTCGGCTCAAAGGCGGCCGCACGCACAGGTTCACGTCCCTTAGTCAGTTGTTGTGGCTTACCCATCGGATCGGTCACCAGAAAAAGCTGGTTCGTATTCCCCGCGCGGCGCACGACCAGCATGATCTGTTCAACAGGATGCCAACCGACAAATCGGGTTGGCGAAAATTAACCGTAGGGAGCGATTTCTGTGGCAAGTGATTGGCTGATGTGCGACACACCTTCAGTTTTCATGGCGGACGGCGGGAGCAGGCCATGCCCGTTGACATGGGTGGGTGTATCGCGCTGGGCATGCACCTGCGAGGCCGCCATGAAAGTCAACGCGACGGTTGACGCCAGCGAAATCGGAAGTCTCGTAAAAATCAGCCGCATACAATCATTTGCGTGAACCCACGCGCTCCTTTTGAATCCGCCTCTTCGGGCGATGTGCCACCCGCACCGGGTGGTCCTGTCTTTCCGCCCGCGATTGTGCCAGATAAACCATCACTGCCCACGCTGCAACCCGCGCAAAATGGGGCTGTCGCCGCTTTGAGACAAATTCGGAGTTTGCCCGATCACCTGGTGAATCAGATTGCTGCTGGCGAGGTGATTGAGCGGCCTGCTGCCGCTCTCAAAGAGTTGCTGGAGAACGCCGTTGACGGCGGTGCGTGCGCTATCGATGTCGAACTTGCTGGAGGCGGTACTGTGCTGATGCAGGTGACTGATGACGGTTGCGGTATATCAGTTGCCGAATTGC
>JBDSYI010000085.1:0-3006 GCA_039925745.1 Casimicrobium sp.
GGTGAAGCGTGTGGTAACGCCTACGTTCGCGAAGACACTCGATGGCGCCAAAGGCAAGGATCTGCTGGCCTATTTGCAGAGCGTGGCAGAAGACCCAAAGACGGTCGTGTTTGAACGCCTAAGCGTCGAAGCGGATAGCGCCAAGGCCACATTAGTTCGGCGCATCAAGGATGGCACTGAAAATCAGGAATACGAGCTGTTCAGGGTGGGCGGTGCATGGTTTGTGGAACCGTGATTCGCCGTTTTAGAACGCTTGGCCGTAAGGCGTAACGACGCGTGAACCCGCTGACTATTAAGACTCGCACCGTCGCTCGATACTGAAATCAATCGAGCGGAAGAATGAATGCTGTCGTCGTGAACGGATCACTGAGGACATTGAAGGATGAAGCGGACCTTAGTGGGCAAGGCATTCGCGTACATCGATCGTATAGTGAAACCTGACGGGTATGACGCGCGCCTAACGTTGCAAATGCAATGCGTTGTTCACGGGGATGAAGGACTGTCGACGTGAACTGGTTTGTGGTTATCGTCTTTGTCATCATGCCGTTAGTCGGTGCGATGTTCGCATGGCACTCATGGCATCTTTCACGTACTGGCGTGCGCGTACAGGCGAAGATCGTTGACTATGAATACGAGGCAGCTGATATCGGCGGTCACAGCATTCATGGTGATCGCCGTCCAAAATACCGACCAGTCGTCAGTTTTGTCGACGAGAAGCGCAAGCTTCACACCTTGACGCTTCCCAAGGTGTTTTCGACCGAACCTGCGAACGTGGGGCACTTGATACCGATCATTTACCCGCGTGGACAGCCACAGAAAGCCCAAAGCGCAACGCTGTCGTCGATCTGGTTCTTTCCGTTCTGGTTCTGCGGGCCGGCCATCACAATCGCCGCGTTTATCGGATCGCAGTGGCTTTGGTATCGATACGTCGGGTAGTCGCTCCTATTGGCTGCGCCATTCAAGTCGCTCCGCGTCGATAAACTTTGATACGACTATTTCCTAGTAATGGCTTTTTCGTAAAAACGTTATTACATAAGGGCTGCAGGCCATTTTTACCAATAGTCAACTATTACATAAATGCAAATCTATCCCATATTTAGGTGTAGTTTTTTACCAAAAGCTGATTAGACAAATCGGGCGCTCAAACCTACAATATCGCGCCCGATTCCACCGACTCAGGCTCGCTGTCAGCGCGAAACCATTTACCCGGAAACGGTCCGTTCAGCCTGATCTCGTTGCCCCGTACTCGCAACCAATCGCCCTCGGGCAATCCGAAAACCGGGACAGTAGGATTCAGCGCGACAAACTCAGCCAAACGCTGATCGCGCGTCTCACCCATCCAGCCTTCGGGCACGGAGTTTGTGTAGTGCGCATTCAACTGAAAGTCAATCACGCCAAGTGCATCTAGCCCTGACGGATCAATGATCGGCATGTCGTTGGTCGTACGGATGGTTGGCGCGCAAATCGCCGAGCCTGCGCTCCAGCCCACATACGGCTTGCCCGCCAGAATTTGCGTGCGCAGCGGCACGATAATTTCTTTGCGACGCAGGTGATGCAGGAGGTTAAAAGTGTTGCCGCCATTGACCATGATCGCGTCGGCTTCGGTGAGTGCCTTGGCTGGGTCTTTGAAATGGTGAATGGCGGTGATTTCCACGCCCAATGATTCGAGCGCGTTTCGCACATTTTTTGCGGTCGAATCCCAGGCGATGGTCACGCTGGCATACGGAATCAGCACGACTTTTTTGGCATCGCCAATGGTTTCGCGAATGGCGTCAACCGCGTGCTCGAGATACGCCGTCGTCGGCATGCGGGAATTGGAAAGCAGCAGCAGATTTTTCATGCCGTAAATATAGGTTGCGTTTGCGGTCTTGACCCACACATAAGTTCAATCAATTGGTTTTGCCCCGTGCGAACGCCGAAACCGGCATTGACGACATGTCGAAATACCGCTGGAAGCATATACACTAGTTGGCCTGATCGCAGTTGAGAGGCTGCGCTGTTTCACCTCTCTTTTGAGCACGCTCATCCATGGCCAATAGCCGCGCCCGTCCGTCCCGTGAGTCCGCCGTTTCGGTGGCACCACCCGCACCAAACACCCTCGCTGTTACTGCCAGCACCGACATCCGCATTCGTGGCGCGCGACAGAACAACCTCAAGAATCTTGATCTAGACATTCACACGGGCGAATTGACTGTCGTCACTGGTGTATCCGGTTCCGGCAAGTCTTCTTTGGTGTTTGACACGTTGTACGCGGAGGGTCAGCGGCGTTACGTCGAGACGTTCTCGCCGTATGCGCGGCAATTCCTCGACCGGATGGACAAGCCGCAGGTGGATCGCATTGAGGGCATTCCGCCCGCTATTGCGATTGACCAGACCAACCCAGTGCGCACTTCGCGCTCCACCGTTGGCACGATGACCGAGGTGAACGATCATCTGAAACTCATGTTCGCACGGCTCGCCGTGCTGCACTGTCAGGGCTGTGGCGCTGCCGTGAAGCGCGATACGTCGGATTCGATTTATGTGGATCTGAAGTTACACGCGGCGAAGGCCGGTGATCCGCGTGCTGCAATCACGTTCCCTGTGACGGTGCCGGAGAATTTCAAAGAGGCCGAAGTCGAGGCTTTCCTGTCGGCGCAAGGCTATACGCGAGTGCATTCGCAGGAAAAACGCGACGGCGCGACCGTGCTCAAGGTGGTGCAGGATCGCATGCGTGTTGGCACGGCCGAGAAGGCGCGCGTGATGGAGGCGCTGGAGGCAGCGCTGCTGCATGGCAAGGGGCGGGTGAATGTGTATTGTCTCCCTCCCCTTCAAGGGGAGGGCAGGGGTGGGGATGGTTTTTCGTCTGGAGAAGCTCATACGAAAACCATCCCCCACCTAACCTCCCCCTTGAAGGGGGAGGAACAGACAGTTTGGCGTTACTCCTCCGACCTCCATTGCCCCACCTGCGACATCACCTATACCGACCCGCATGCATCGTCGTTCTCGTTCAACAATCCGCTCGGAGCG
>JBDSYI010000086.1:0-22732 GCA_039925745.1 Casimicrobium sp.
TCGTCTGGCACATGCGAAGCGGCTACGCCATCCTCGCGCTCGTCTTGTTCCGCCTGATCTGGGGCTTTGTTGGCGGCGAATATGCGCGCTTCACCTCATTCCTGACCGGGCCGATGCGCAGCCTTAACTTCGCAAAAGGCTTGCTCGGAAAGGGCCACCAACCGGTCATCGGCCACAATCCGGTCGGTGGCTGGATGGTTGTGGTGCTGCTCGTATTGCTCGCCACGCAAGCCGTGCTCGGCCTGTTCAGCAACGACGAAATCGCCACCACCGGACCGCTGGCGCGCTACGTGTCGGACGAGACTTCGATCACGCTGATGAGCCGCCACCGCAACATTGGCGATCTGCTCTTGATCCTCGTTGGCGTGCATATTGCGGCTGTGCTGTTTCATGTTTTCGTGAAAAAAGAAGGCATCGTTCGCGCCATGTTTACCGGTCGCAAAGATTTACCTTCGGCGCTGGCCTCCGAAGCCCGCGCTGCACGCAAAGCCTCGTATCCGCTCGGTTTTATCGTTTTGTCCATCGCGATTGCCGCCGTCGTCGTCGCCGTGAACTGGCCCACGCTATTCAAATCCTGATTTGTTTGTTCCCGTTTTATCTGTCATCGTTCTTTAATGGAGTACCTATGAAAAATTTCACCAAAATCGCCATCGCGACCGCCGCCATCGCGGTCGCAACCACTTCGTTCGCGCAACCCAAACCAGAGGCGTACGTCAAGCATCGCAAAGCTGCACTGACTCTGATGGGCTGGTACTTCGGCTCGATGGGCCCAGTTGCCAAAGGCGAAAAGGCGTTCAACAAAGACGAGCTCACCAAAACAACCGCACTCCTCGCCACGCTGGCCAAACTGCCGTACGACAGCTTCGTTGCGGGCACCGAAAACGTCGGCGGAACCGAAGCGCTGCCCGCCGTCTGGAGCAACAACGCAAAATTCAAAGAACTGGCCACCAAGATAGGTGTTGAGACCGAAAAGCTCGCGGCGGTCGCAGCGGCGGGCGATGCCGACGGCTTCAAAAAGCAATTCGGTGTAGTCGGCGGCACCTGCAAAGCCTGTCACGATGACTTCAAGAAGAAGTAATCTGGGTGATCTGGCTTAGGCCTGAAACGCCCGCTAAATACGGGCGTTCTTTGTTGGTGAAGGCGCTGTCAGCGGGTTGCTGCGGTGAAGAGATGTGCGTAACCGGCTGACACAAATGCACGGTCATCAGCTTTTGACTAAAAGCGCCTCCACGTAGGGGCTAAAGGCCGAATTAACTATTTATCGATAAATACCAATTCAGCGATCTAGCCCTCACGTAACAAGCGATTCAGCCAAAAGCTGAATCGATTTACTTCCCGAGCAAAGCTTTTTTGAGCCAAAGCTGACGTTCCTTGCGGGCTTCGTCATTGAGTAGTTCATCTGAGTCAAACATCTGCCGGGATTTTGGTTGTACTGCAGCGCGGTACAAATCTACTTGTTCCAGCGTTTGCACCCATTGGTCGCCGCTGGCGAACTGAAAATAAACCTTGGCGGGTGTGGCGTATTGAATCCATTTTTCGGGATCGAGCGGCTCGATGGCACCGAGATAAGTGATCCATTCGGTTTTGTTGAACGCGTCGCGGAAACGCTTGGCTTTCGGCTGGTCGGTCACCTGCAGCCAGCCGCTCGGCTTGCCCGGAGGGCTCATGAGCACCAGCGCATCGACGCGAGGGTCGATTGCGGCGAGCAGCGTGCCCGCCCAGGCGCCGTAGCGCTGGCCGACGACCGCTACTTTATCGATGTTCAATGCGGGTTGCTCGGCCGCCCAGTCAAGCGTGCGGCGCGCATCAACGACGGCGGCAACGATGCTTTCTGCGTCGCCTGCGGCGCTATTGCCACGCGCGAAGTACGGCTGCTTGAAGGGCAGCTCAACGAGAATGGAGGCGATGCCGCTGGCAGCGAGGGCTTCGGCCTCCTGCACAAACATCGCGCGTTTGACTTCCTGACCCTCGCGGTGCAGCCAGAGCACGGTCGGGTGCTTGCCTTTCTTGAGCGGGGAGACGACGGTGAGTTCGATATCGTCGCTGAGCGCGTCTTTGTTGGGCGCCAGCTTCCATTCGGTAATGTCGCAGCATTTAGCCTTGCGAACGACGCCACCGGCGATTGCGGGAACGCTTGTGACCTTGGTGTAGTCGAAAAACTTTGCGAGCTCTGGCGGCGCTTTTTGAGCATAAGCTGCGCTTGCTAAGGTCATAAAAACTAAACTGGGCACTATTGCGTTTAACCAGAGTCGGCGCATGAAAGGTTTCTCCTTGATTGAACGACACATTTGCAACACCGTCAGGAATTCTTTATGTTGATTCGTCGTCCGTCCGATATTTTGCCTTCCGAGATCAATTCGGAGACCGAATTCAACGCGCGTCGCGATTGGCTCAAGCAGGCGGCGGGTCTTGGACTGATCGCCGGATTGCCCGCGCTTACTGCCTGCGACGCAGAAGCCCAGGGCGCGAAGCTGATGGGTGTCAAGCCAAACGCGACCTACGCCATCCCGGCGGGCGAAAAGCTCAACAAGTTTGATGAGCTGAAGAGTTATTGCAATTTCTACGAATTCGGCACCGATAAAACCGATCCACCGGCGTTGGCGAAATCGCTCAAGACCCGTCCGTGGACGGTTTCGGTCGAAGGTGAAGTGCTGAAACCTCAGGTGTTTGACATTGATGCTCTATACAAACTCGCGCCGCTGGAAGAACGAATTTATCGATTCCGCTGCGTTGAGGCGTGGTCGATGGTGATTCCGTGGGTGGGCTTTCCGCTGTCAGAGTTGATTAAACAGGTGCAGCCGAAAGGCAACGCGAAATACGTTGAATTCGTCACCCTCGCCGACAAGGCGCAAATGCCTGGTTTGCGCGCGGGCGTGCTCGACTGGCCGTACACCGAAGGTCTGCGTATGGACGAGGCGATGCATCCGCTGACGCTGTTGACGCTCGGTGCGTTTGGCGAAATGCTGCCAAATCAGAACGGTGCGCCGATTCGCATGATCGTGCCGTGGAAATATGGCTTCAAGGGTGGCAAATCGATTGTCAAGATTCGCTTTGTCGAAAAAGAGCCGCGCACCGCGTGGGTCAAAGCAGGGCCGAGCGAGTACGGCTTTTATTCCAATGTGAATCCAACGGTCGATCATGCGCGCTGGAGTCAGGCCAGCGAGCGGCGTTTGGGTGAATTCAGCAAGCGCAAAACGCTGATGTACAACGGCTACGGCGATCAGGTAGCGTCGATGTATGCCGGGATGGACTTGAAGAAGTTTTTCTAGGCGCGGGCGGGCGTCGACCGGCTCAGGCTGGCTCCTGATGCCGAATCGGCCGCCAGCTCAGCAGCAGGCACACGGCGGCGAACGCTAACAGCAGCGCGGCACGCGGCAGAATGAATGCGGCGTCGGGATCGCCTAAAAACACCGATTGCATGCCATCGAGGGCCCAACCCATCGGCGAATTTTCCGATACCGTTTGCAGCGTCGGCGGCATCAGCATGCGCGGCACCATGACCCCGGCGATGGCAGCCAAAATTACGTTGATGCCACCGCCCAGCGCGGCCGCATGCTCAAAGCTTCGCGTGCGTGCGGCGATAAGCAATCCCAGCCCCACCGCCGCTGCGCTCGTCGCCGCGACCATCAGCAGGAACCACCCAAGCGCGATATTCAAATTGAGTGCGTCGCCGCCCAGCAGCGGCACCAGCACGCGCCCCACTAGCAACATAAAGGCAAGCTGCACCCAGTTCAGCAGCATGAAGGCAATCAGCTTTCCGGCGAGCACCAGGCCTGGCGTTACGCCGAATGTCGTCAGCCGCGTCAACGTTCGATCATTGCGCTCCTGAATTAACACCCCGGCGATTGGGATGACGACGAAGAACATGCCAAAGATCAACCACGCCGGCACGCTCTGCTGCACCGCCGTCATGGTTCTGCCAGATTCGATTTCATACAGATACCGAATCGTTGGTGCACCGCGCTCTGGTAGCAACTCGCTACTCGACGCGCTGCTGAGCAAAACGCTTGCAAACGGCCCAGCCTCGGCGGCGGCGATTTTCATTTGCACCTGCAACATCGAAAAGCTCAGCTCGGCACGCAGCCGTGCCGCCGCGGCGGGTTGCACGCGATTGCCAAGCCATATTTCTAGTTCTTCCGCGCGCGGCCGACCGTCGTCGCCCAGCCACCCTGCGTGCACGATGATGCCGGCATCGACTTGCCGCGCTTTTAGCGCCGCCTTCAGCTCCTCGCGTGACAGAAAACGCTTCATGTCGGGGCGTGCCAGCCATTCGCGCGACCATTGCGCGGCAATCGGACTTTTGTCCTCAAGCACCCAGCCCGTCGCGGGGAGTGGCAAGCGCACGATCAAGGTGTTTTTCAGCGTAAATGACATCACCAGCACAAATGCTGAAGGCATTAGAAATAGAGCCGCCAGACCATGCGGATTGCGCAGTAGCAGTCGCCACTCTTTGATGACTAAATGCAAGAGTTTTGACAGGCGGTGATCGCGATTCATTTGATGTCGCCCATCAGTCGCGCAGGCCGCGTTGCGTGTGATGCGTGAACAGGGCTTCCAGATTTGCAAACGGCACGTCGCCTTCGCCACGTAATAGCGTCTCAAGTGCGCCGCTGGCCAGCACGCGTCCGTGATCGAGCAGCAGAACCTGTGAGCACATCGCACTTACTTCTTCCATGTAATGCGTTGCATAGAGCACCGCCGTCCCCGCACGCATCAGATCGCGTACCCGGTCAAGCAGAAAACGGCGCGATTGCGGATCGACGCCAACGGTGGGTTCGTCAAGCAGCAGCACATCGGGTTGTTGTAGCAATGCAATGCCGAGATTCAAGCGACGGCGCACGCCGCCCGAACAATGTCGAGCGCGTCGCTCGGCGAATTCGTGCAGCAAGCATGCAGACAGCGCAGATTCAACGCGGCGAGTGGCGTCGTGCGCCGTCGCGTCCAGCATGCCAGCAAAAAAGCGCAAATTTTCGCGACAACTTAAATCCGGGTAGAACGCGTATTCCTGCGGCACCCAGGCGACGATCGGCGGATGCCCGGTGTCGTAACTGATATGTCCACCCTGCGGCGCGCGCAGCCCATTGAGTAGATTAATGAGGGTTGACTTGCCAGACCCGTTCGGCCCCAGCAGCCCCACAGCCTGCCCGCGTTCCAGTCGCAGGCTGACGCAATTCAGCGCAGATTCGATCTGCTTCGGATAGCGATAGACGAGCTGCTCAGCGGTCAACACGCAGGTGTTCTCGCTCATTGCGAAGCGTTGTCCGGTGCGTCGACGCGATGCGATTCGTATTGAGCGTCGGGTGGCCGACCGGGCAGCACAACGGCAGGCTTTAGGCTGCGCCACAGACCCACCGGCGCCATGCCCTGCCGCAGCAGCCGTCCGGCGACCATCACCACGATCTTGGCAATGTCAAAGACTGGACGAAAGTGGCTGGGACGGGCGTTTTCAGGATAGCGGCCGCGAATCGCTACGGCCCGTGTGCGGTGGTTTCGCCGCGCCGCTTCGATCAATATTTCGCTTTCGAACGTAAAGCGGCTGCCGTGCACGCGTCCGTCGAGCGCAATGCGCATGACGTCGCGTGGATACACGCGAAAGCCCGACTGCGAGTCTGCGATCGGGTGTCCCGCGGCCCACGAGATCCAGAAGCAGGCGAACCGATTGGCGCGATAGCGCGCCAGCGGAAACGCGGCACGATCATGCAACCGCGCGCCGATCACGATGCTCGTGCGATGGCATTGCCATACAGCCAACAGGCAAGGAGCGTCGTCAGGGTCGTGCTGCCCGTCACCATCGAGCGCGATGACACAGCGTGCATTTTGCGCCAGTGCGTAGGTGAATGCGGTGCGCAAACTGCTTGCTTTGCCTTCATTGGTGGCATGTGTCAAAACCGTGACCGGCAGGTCATGAAGTTGCGCCGTGGTGCCGTCGTTCGAACCATCGTCGACGACGATCAGGCGTGGACAGTGCCGCAACGTTGCCTGAGCCAGCGTGCGGATGGTGCGCGCTTCGTTGTACGCGGGGATGACGATCCACACATCCTCCCACGGCAGGGTTAATGGGGATGCTTCTGTTGACGTCACGCTCAGTACAGCCCGCCGTTGACCGCGATGATTTGACCGGTGATGTAGCTCGCGGCGTCTGACGCCAGAAAGGCGACCAGGGCTGCGACCTCATCAGGGTGGCCAGCACGCCCGGCTGGCACCATTTGCCTGATTTTCTCTGGAGAAAAGGCAGTCTCGGACATATCGGTATCAATCACTCCTGGTGCGACGGCATTGACCGTAATTCCTCGTCCAGCCAATTCAATTGCCAGCGACTTGGTTGCCCCGTGTAAACCTGCTTTGGAAGCCGCGTAGTTGGTTTGCCCGCGATTGCCAGCCTGACCCGCGACAGAGCTAATGTTGATGATCCGACCCCAGCGAGTGCGAACCATTGGTAACAAAAGCGGCTGTGTGATCCGGAAGAATCCGTTGAGATTGGTATCGATAACTTCCTGCCAGACAGAGTATTCCATGCCGGCCATAAGCACATCGCGGTGTATGCCTGCGTTGTTGACCAGCACCTGAATGGGGCCACTTGCGAGCAATGTCTCGACGGCGTTTTGTACCTGATCCGTGTTGGCGAGATCGAAGGAGATTGCGCTGGCCTGCCCGCCCGTTGCCACCAGTTCTGCCACTAGCGACTGTGCGCGATCAATGCCGTGATTGGCATGCACAACAACGTGCAACCCCTGATGCACCAAGGCGCGACAGATGGCCGCGCCGATCGCGCCGCTGCCGCCCGTGACCAGCGCGCGACGGGATGGCGGTTGCAGGTTTTCCATCATGCCGTTCTCGAAAAGGCGACCATCAGACGGCCGTGTGCGATGGGACCGAGCGCCGTAGTCACTTCAAATGTGTAGAGGCATCCCGCAGCGGAAGCACTGAGTAACGTCGCCTCCACATTGAGCAGTCCAGCATCGGTGGGTATGCTTTCGCCAAGCAACGAAACATCTGTGAGCTTGGCCAACAGACCGGCATTCGGCGCGGTCGCATTGCTCAATAATGCCCCGTGTATCGCAGTAGCCTGAGCCGCGTATTCAACCGCAGCGACTGCCGGCACCACGCCGTCGCGGGCTAGCGGATGCGCTGCACCTGGCGGCAACGCAATGCAGAGAATCTGTCGGTCGTCCCAACGGGTAACAGTGTCTAGCAGGCACATCGTTCCTGTCTGCGGGACGATGCGTTGAATGCCGACGCGATCGAGCATCATGCTGCGTCTCCGTCAATGCGCCGTAAACAAAGCAGTTGCGCACCCAGCGTGAGGCGAAGGACCGTATTCGGCGCTGCTTCCAGTAAACCCAGCGCAGAGAGAGAGCGCGCGCTGCTGTGAGCCGCCCATGACTCAGGCAACCACTCGGGCCAAGCAGATGGCGACGACGTTTCGCACGGCTCTAGTGTGAACGCAAACGATGCCAACCGCGGCGTTTCCGTCGCGGTCGATCCAGCTGTAATGATCCATGCGGTGGCCATAGCCGCGCGAACCGGCAGAAGCTCGTCCATGGGAGAAGTCATCGCGGGGTCATAGGCGACCAGCAACACGGGTTGCCCGGTCGACATCGCTTCGGTCACAGCACACAGTAGCCCGCTGGCGAAGCTCTCGAGCCCGAGACTGGCAACCGTTGCGGACTGACGATTGCGCCAGGCAATCGAGAAGTAACCTGATGGTGCGTTCTGTACCGAGTTGGTAAATAACAATGGCGAGACCTGGCGTGTCGTAGCCAGCGCCTCAAGCATTTGTTGGCACACCTCCCCGGTACCTTCGTCCGTGGCAAACACCGAGCGCATCGCATCGGCCGGAAACGGGCTGGTCTGCAACGTCTGTTCGATACAGGCCAGCGTCAATCGCACGACCTGACTGCTGCGCCGACGTTCGTTGGCAGGCAGCGCAGACGGACTGGGCAGTGGCTCCGACGAGATGGACGTGGGCTGCTGTCCAGCACGGCACGCGGCCCGCAATGCAGGCAGCGAGTCAATGCCCGGGGCCAGTACGCCCGCCGCGTGAAGGTTGAAGTGCAAGCTTTTCACGTCAATCAGAACGACCGAAAATCAGCGCACAATTGCTGCCGCCAAAACCGAAATTGTTGCTCATGGCATAGCGAAAATGCACCGACCGTGCTTCTGCGACGAGATCAAGCGGCGCTAGATCGAGATCCGGGCGGAGTAAATTTGCAGAAGGGGGAATGCGCTGTTTTTCGAGTGCTGTGGTGGTGACGATGGCCTCGACTATGCCAGCCGCGCCCAGCGTGTGCCCCGTCACGCCTTTGGTTGACGACACGGCAACCCCGCGTTCACCGAATACAGCAGCCAGCGCAGCTGCCTCTGCTCGATCATTGGCAGAGGTCGCGGTCCCGTGAGCGTTTACGTAGCCGATATCACCTGCAGTCAGATCGGCATTGGCGAGCGCCAGACGCATCGCGTCCTGCGCGCCTTGCCCTGAAGGATGCGGCGTGGACATGTGCCAGGCGTCGCTCGATTCGCCACCGGCGAGAAAATGCACTGGCGCAGGCGCGCGATCAAGCAGCATGAAACCGGCCGCTTCGCCAATCGAAATGCCGTTGCGTGTGGCATCGAAAGGCCGACAGATCTGTTGCGAAAGTAACTGCAGTGCATCAAAGCCGTGCAGCGTCGTTAGACATAGACTATCGACGCCACCCACCACGGCGGCATCAATCAAACCAGCGTCGATCCAGCGCTGAGCAGTCAGAAATACCTTCGCGCTTGACGAACACGCGGTCGAAATGGTGACCATTGGACCTTGCAGTCCTAGTACGGTCGCGGCGAAGCGGCATAGCGCGTCGACCGAGTGGCTGCGACGATACTCAAAGTTGGTTGGCCAATGCCCTGTCTCGTGCCGTTGCTGGTACGCGATTTCGGTGCTACGAATGCCGGACGTACTCGTCCCGAGAATCAGGCCAATGCGGTGCGCGCTATGGCGCGAAATTGCGGCTGTGACCGCTTGCCGAAAGCGCGAGTCCTGAAGTGCTAACCACGCGAGGCGGTGATTGCGGCAGTCCCACGCGTGCAAGTGCGTAGGCAGAGCCGTTTCCTCGACCTCTGGCACGGCACCGATCCAGCCAGACAGATCGCACCACAGCAGGTCGTTCGGGCGTAGTCCGCTTCGACCTCGCTCGACGGCGCCCCACAACGCTGCGACGCCGTGCCCAGCGGAGTGCACGATAGAAGAGGCTGAAATACCAAGCAAACTAAGATCCGGGAGCAATAGCGGCGGCGAGGCGGTATTAGGCCGCAGCCCGGCATTCCAGCAACGTGTGGTAGCCACCTACACCATCAGTCAGCGTTGTGACGACGAAGCCTGATCGCTCGACGAGTTTCAGGAATACTGCTGAGTCATACATCTGGCTATTCCCGTTGGCAACGCAGGCAAAGTATAGCGACGTCTGTTGCAAACTTAGCGCGGCCGCTGCGAAGCGTTGACGATCCCAGAACAGCTCAAGAATCCAAACCCTTCCGCCCTGTGGCAGCGCCAAACGCACCTTGCCGAGAATATTGACGATTTGCTCATCCGAGAAGCAGTCGAGAAACTGACTCATGCAAATCAGGTCGTAGCCACCGGGCAGTACCGCCTCGGGATCCAGCAAATTAACGGGATGCAGCTTAGCTCGTTCAATCAGGCCCGCGTCCGTCAAGCGCTCGCGAGCACGTTCAAGTTGCGGCGCTAAGTCGACCAGTCCGACCTGCAATTCCGGAAAACGGCCCAGGTAAAGCTCGGCCCACTTGCCAGTATTGCAGCCCACATCGAGCATGCGAACGGGCAGAGTATTTGCGAGGCGGTCGCAAACGGCTGGGAACGCACGATCCGAGTAGAAGTGATCGAACGCGTGCCAGCTACCAAGCGCAGGCTCCGGGAGGACCGACAAACCCTCATACAGCGTATTCCACGGCCCAAGCGTCTTAAGGCCTGCCGGGCGTCCCTGACTGAGTGACTCGTCCAGATGAGCCGCGGCCTGATAACAGACGTCGCGCGTGAAATCGAAATTGACACGCGTCATCTCGTCGTCAAGCAGAAAACGTCCGAGCTTGCCCAGGTGGTAGCGTCCATCGCGCCGCCACACGATGTGCAATCCGAGCCCGGCTTCGAGCAGCACGCGTGCGGCGTAGTCCGATAAGCCGCAGGTAGCGGCTACTTCATCAATCGAGCTGCCCTCCGTTGCACCCGCGTTCGCCAGTGCAGCAAGCAGACCGCGATCCCGCATGATTGCGGTGGCCTGAAACGCCAGTGGCGCAAATGCCAGCCACTGCGCTGCGGTGACTGCGTCGATCGCGCTCAACGGGTCGTGTTCGTACATGGCAATCCTGCGATTTTGGGTTTGGGGTTATGGCCGGAAGCGGGTGGTGGTGCGTTCACCCTGTCGCTCAACCACGATGAGAGTCTGTAGTCGCTCGCCCATGCCATGCATCTCCAGATGATCGAGGTAGCGCGCCGTATTGGCGTCGGCGGGTTGCAATTGCACCGTCCAGCGTTGCTCGTCACCGCTAAGTGAAAGGCGAAAATCCTGTTGCAAAACTAGCAGATCACCCGCCACAATACGGCGAATTGCATTGGCCAAAGTCGCAACTGCTGGCACCTGAGCGAACAATATCTGCTTGCGTCCCACGCCATCTGCGCCAGCCCACTCCATGCGATCAGGCAAAAGCCGCCACGTCTCCTTGCGAGGAGACTCGATGCGCTTTTCCAGTCCTTCGGGCGTCGAGCGCATCGTTCCGCGCGACTCTACTGGCACTAACAGCCAGGGCGATTCGCGCACCTCGTGAAATGGCACGTCCGATACTGTTGAAGTCTTCAACAGACGCTGCAATCCGGCGAGTGTGAGGGCGTGCGCCGACGCCGTTGCCAAACCGAGCAGAACCAGTCCGAGCACAACCCGCCGCAAAAATGTGATGATCATCTCGCGCCCGTTTCGGCACGCCAATAGGGGTAGAAGTTGAACCAGTTCAGCGGATAACGCCGTGCATACTGTTCGAGGATCGCGGCATACTGGTTAACAACAGGCTGCAAGTCGGCACCCCGACTGGCGCGTGCGGCTGTCGCGCCGCAGTCGACAAACTCGATGCGATAACGATTGCCGCCTTCGTAGAGTCCGAAGCACATGAGCGTTGGTGCGCCGCTGCGAGCGGCCAGCACATGAGGCGCTACTGGCAAAACGGTTGCTCGACCCATAAAATTCACTGGCAGGCAAGCCGCCCCGTCAACTCTGTCTGCCAGTGCCGCAACGATCTCGCCCTTCGTCAGCAGATCATAGGCACGCAAAAAACTTTCCGGCTGACCGAGTGGAATTACCCCGAGTGTGCGGTCGTCAATACCTGCAATGTTTCGCACGCGCGAGCGCGCGTCGACGCGCATCATCACATTGACCGGACGTGCATCCAGTGCGTGATGCGCGAGAATCATCAAGTCAAAGCTGCCGAGATGTGAGCCCAGCAGCAGGCAGCCATGACCGGAGTGCAACGCACGATCCACGAGTGGCAGTCCTTCGATCGTCACCTGAAAGCGGTCAAACTCGCCTGCCGCCATGTAGACGCGGTCAAGTAGCGTGGCTGCAAAGTGATAAATGTGGGCAAACACATCTCTCCAGCGCGTTGGCTGACCATTCACCGCCTGCAGGAACTCGGTCGATGCACGGCGAGCGACACTATCAGTCAGCACAAAATAAAACACAATCGGATACAGCAATCCACGACACAGTGGCCGCCCAACGACTCGGGCCAACCACACAATCAGGCGGATCAACCAGACGCTGCCGCGTTCGTTGCGCTCGGTCCAGTGCTTCATTGCGGCAGCCGTTCAGCACCTGGAAACGAAAACTTGCCGGTGATGACAGTGATCGTCTCGCCGCCGCGTATCGTCGTGGCATGAAACGAAAGCCTTGCGGCGAAAAGCTCGCACTGGACATGAATCGACTCGTCGGGGCGCACGGGCGAGGCGAACTTTACTTGCTGAAGTTGGGTAATCCGCTGATCGGTCACCCTATACAGATGCGACATTACGCAGTCGAGCAGCACCACACCCGGCACCACTGGGTGTCCAGGGAAATGGCCGGGCAGCGAGGGATGACTGGACGACACGCAAAAGTCAAACACGATACGCGTCATCGTTTATTCAAGTCCGTCAGCCAGGCAGCGAATATCTGCGCCAGCGCCGCTTGCGGTAATTTGCCGTTGTCAGTGCGCGGCAGGCGTTCCACGCGAATAACGCTGCGCGGCAGGAATACGGGATCCATGCGTTCCCGCAGCCAAGTGGCGGTTGCCGCACGATCCAACGATTTTCCAGCGTATATCAACGCGAGGCGCTGCGTAGCATCACCGGTATCCGGTAGATAGAACACCCCGTCGGACAGACCCGGCAGGTCCTGCAGGAGCTGGTTCAAGCCCGCCAGCGAAGCGCGTCGTCCGGCAATCTTAATCACGTCACCCTGGCGTCCAAGCAACCTGAAGGCGCCTTCTGAGTCTGTTTCTATCGCATCTTCGAGTGTCTGTGGCGAGGGAAAATGTTCGCCCCAAACGAGAATTCCTGTGCCTGGCGACCGCGTTTCAATGCGCACGCCTGCCATGACTCGCCACTGCGTGCTACACGCGCTTTGGCGAATCGCGATAGCTCCGGTTTCGGTCGATCCGTAAATTTCAAGCACGGGTGCCGCCGCGAGTAACTCGGTCTGTAGCGCCAGCGCTGGCGCAAGCGGCATCGTAGACGATATAACAATACGGCAGTTGGGAAGAGTTTCACCGGATTGGACAACGGCGCGCAAGTGAAGTGGGGTCGCCACCCAGGCGGCTGCGCTCTCGCAGCGAGCGAGTGCTGCGCAAATGTCGGCGGCAAGCAAAGGCCGGCATTCGTGCACTGAAATGCCATGCACCAACGAAAGCATGACTGAAGTCTCAACGCCAAACATGTGCTGCGGTGGCACACTGGAAATGATCTGATGCACCGACTGCAATCCGCCATCGATTGCGCTATCAAGTTGCGCGCCAAGCAATTGCGCTCCGCGTACCAATTGTCGCAAGGTTCTGGTCTGCGGCTCGGGCGTCCCAGTACTACCCGACGTGTACAGGTGCACCTTGGGATCGTCCCAGTCGGGCGTCCACCATAAATCTCCCCCATCAACTAACGACGACATGACCTGCGGAACATGGACCATGCAGCGCGCGTGTTCTGCCCAGTGCGGCTTCAGCAACTCAATGTCGTCGACGATGATCAGCGGGCGCACGCAGGATTGAAGCATCGAAAACAGATCGGCATGGCCACCGGAAGGCGGTAGTAATTGCAGACAGCCGCGGCGCATCGCCGCGAGCCATGTGACCAGAAACCCGACGCGAGAAGCGCATAAGTTGCACAGCGTCGTGACATCGTCTAACTGTTCGGCAAGCACGAGCGATGCGGCGTGTATCTCGCGCCAGGTCCACACATGCTTTTCCCCCACAACGGCAGCCATGTCCAAGTGGCTGGGTGCTGCCAGAAGAGGCATATCGGTTAACGGACACACAGCGAGGGTCAGTCCGATTTCTTATTGTCGAAATGCCAGACGCGCCAGGTGTCACGTATTTGCTGTGTCACTCCGGGAAATGTCTGCGCGGGAAAAAGGTGTGGTCGCAATTGATGCTCGCCGATAAAGAGCACAGCAGCCCCTAACCAGACCCAGGCGCCTGTCCAGACGGATGGAGCGCTTCGGGTCAGCGTCAGGACCGCCGCGAGAACAAAGTACGCCGACCAGACGCCCGTCAGTCGCCGCGTATATCGACAGAGCGACGCCGTCAGGGCTGGATCACTGACGCGAGCAATGCGCTCTATGAGCGGTACTTGTCCAGAACGCAGCGTGCGGCCAAAGAGAACTGCAAGCCAAAATAGCACCAGCGCCGAAAAATTCTGCCATGAAAATACCGTAGCGAGAGGCTCAAACCAAGTCACTGACGGACTAGCCTCTGGCACCCAACTCGGCGCCGACGTGATCAGCGAGGCTTTGCAGCGAAGCAAAGATCGCTTTGTTGTTCGGGTCGTCCGCTTTCAATTTGACGCCGTAGCGCTGCTGAATTACCAGAGAAATCTCCAGCACGTCGAGAGAGTCAAGATTGAGCCCGCCATCAAATAAGGGCGCGGCGAGATCCAGCTGAGCTGCATCAACGTTCTCGAGGTGCAGCCCCTCGACCACGAGAACTGCCAGTTCGCGTGCGGATACCGCTGTTGCGACTCCCCGGTCCATGGTCATAGTTTGGACAATTCGGTGGCAATGCCGCGATTCAAATTCTGAATCCAGCCGTTGTAGTTTTTGTGGATGCTGCCATCCATTTCACCCAAGTTTGTGCTGGAACGATATTTGATGCTGTAATTTGTGGCGGAATAGGGAATTTCGATTTCAGCAGAGTGAGTGCGCAGGTTGATCGAGCCAATCAATTTGTTCGCCCCTTCATCCTTAATCTGCCAGCCGAGCCCGCTAGCGGCTCGAATGATCGCAGCCCGCACCTGATCTTGGCTCAATGTTTTGCTGGATGCAGTGGTAACGCGCGTCTCACTGACGTTGGCAATCGGTGTCGAGTTACAGCCCGCGACCAAAAGAATAGTGGCCAGCACCGCGAGTTTTGTGAAATGACGCATCGTCATGCCCTCAATTTTTATTTTGCAAATTTGCTTTATTGGATCAGTGACGTTGCGCCGAGGGGCCACTACTCGCGACTTCCAAACGTTCGCTTGTCCGTTAAAACACGACTAGACCATTCTAGGGTACCTGCGGCTACCTGCAATTCCAGAAGTCGAAGCGCGAATCGTTGCCCTGATGTTGGACACAACTTCAAGGGCTGCGAGTCAATGTATTCGCTCCGCCGTACAATAAATAAGCGATTTAATACGTATAAAGTGACCTCGCAATCGAGGCCGTATTCGCCGTCCGCAAGCGCTGGTTGAGCGCGTTAACGACTTTTTCCTTCTAGCGGCGTAAGCCTCCAAGCGTATTTGCGACATACCCCGTGTGAATACACAAACAACAGGCCTTATTGAGGCACTTTTGACTCTTCGTCATCTTTACGTTGGAGCGGCATCGTGTTCAGTTTGAACGCCCTCTACTTTGACAGAATGCCCCATGCCGCTGTTTTGGCGTCTGCATGGTGAACAGCGCTCGGCTCGTGACGGTTCCGTTGGCTAACTCCCCCGCAGTCGTAGCGCGTACTTGGCGCAACCCCAGCACGTCTGCGGTTCTGCGTGTCAAATGGGCGCTGATTCTGCTCGGAATGTTGCCGCTGCTGCGGCTGGTCGTTGGGTTCTTCACCAATCAGCTCGGCGCGAACCCGATCGAGCTCATCACGCGATCCACGGGCACCTGGACGCTGGTAGGGCTCGCCGTGACTTTGTCCATTACGCCTTTGCGCAAACTTCTGAATTGGCCGTGGCTGGTTCGTCTGCGCCGTACAGCGGGGCTTCTGGCGTTTTTTTACGTCTGCATGCACTTCATGACCTACATTTGGTTCGACCGATTTTTTGATGTCCAAGACATCATCAAAGATGTAATCAAACGGCCCTTCATCACGGTCGGTTTCGCGGCGTTTTTGCTTTTCATTCCGCTGGCCGTTACCTCGAACAACGCCATCATAAAAAAGCTCGGCGCAAAGCTCTGGCAGCGCATTCACTATCTCGTGTATGTCATCGCCATCCTCGGCGTCGTGCACTACTGGTGGCTGGTGAAAAAGGACCTGACGCAGCCGATCATTTACGCCTGCGTATTTGCGGTGCTATTCGCGCTGCGCATTATGTGGAAGCTCAAGTCCACTAAATAAGCCTTGCGCGATGCGGCTTTAGCATCGGCCCTAGCTTTCCGTAAAGAATCTTTCTAGCATGCGCCGTATCAGTCGCCACAAGCGACATTTTTTACGGTCAAAAGCTCATGAAGCGTGTTCTCGTTCTCGGTGCCGGCATTCTCGGCGTTCATACGGCGTATTTTTTGCGGCAACTTGGCTACGAAGTCACGGTAGTTGATCGTCAGCCCGGCCCAGCGCTGGAAACGAGTTTCGCCAACGGCAGCCAGATATCGGTGAGTCAATCGGACCCGTGGGCCAGTCCGCATGCGCCGCTCAAAGTGCTGAAGTGGCTGGGTAAAGAAGATGCTCCGCTGTTGTTTCGTTTGCGTATGGACGTGAACCAATGGCGTTGGGGTTTGCGCTTTCTGTACGAATGTCTGCCCAGCCGCGCCGAGCACAACACGTTACAAGCGATGCGACTGTCCGAATACAGCCGCCGCACGCTTCAATCGCTGCGCCGCGACACCGGCATTGAGTACGACTACGCCGAAGCCGGCATCATGATGATTCACTCAAATCGGGAAAGCTTTGACGACGCAGCAGAGGCGGCGCAATTGCTGATCCGGAACGGTGAGCGCCGCGACGTGTTGACGGTCGCAGAAGCGGTGAAAATCGAACCCGCCCTGACGCACACCGCGCCCACCTTGGCCGGTGCGATTTACGCGCCGAATGACGAGTCGGGCGATGCCTACAAATTCACCGTTGCGCTGGCCCAACTCGCCGCTAAGATGGGCGTCGAGTTCCGCTACGACACCACGATTAAACGTATTGAACGGCAAGGCGGCGAGGTATCGGGCGTGATCGTGACTACAAGCGATGGTAAAAGCGAAACGCTGAAGGCCGATGATTATGTCGTTGCGCTCGGCTCCTACTCCACTGCCATGCTCGCAGGCGCGGGCGTTGACGCGTTGATTTACCCGGCCAAGGGCTACAGCGCGACGCTCCCCATCGTCAATAAACCCGGCGCACCGCTTGGCAGCATCACCGATGACGAAATGAAAATCGTGTTCACCACGATTGGTGATCGCCTGCGTATCGCCGGAACGGCTGAGCTAAACGGCTTCGATACGACGTTAAATCCGGTGCGTTGCGAAGCATTGACGCGACGTGCCAAGCATCATTTCCCTGATCTCTGCGACTGGGATGCAGTCGAATACTGGACCGGTTTGCGCCCTGCGACACCATCGAATCTGCCGATCATCGGACAGTCCAAACTGAAGAATCTGTATCTGAATACGGGGCATGGCACGCTGGGTTGGACCGAGGGTGCAGGATCGGCTAAGGCATTGGCCGACATCATCACTGGCAAGAAGCCAGAGGTTGATTATGAGTTCCTTGGTCAGCCACGTTCATAGCTTGTGCGCAGGCAACTCGTAAAATCAGTACTCTCTCGCCACTGATCGCGCCCAAGTGAATTTACGCATCTTTGTTTTCTCCGCGACGACCGTGGTTGTCGCTGCATCGTCCCTGTTTGCGCTTGCGCAGACCGCCGCTCCGGCACCGGCCGCTTCGGTACCGCCGGTAATTGCAGTTCCGACAACAACCGCCGCCGCGCCCGCCGTCGTTGAAATCCCCGTTCCGGCGATCAACGCAGCGGCGTATTTGGTGGTCGAAGCGACGAGCGGCCAGGTGCTCGCAGAGCACAACACGCGGCAAAAGCGAGACCCCGCTTCGCTCACCAAACTGATGACAGCGTATCTCGTGTTCGACGCGCTGCATCAAAAGCAGATCAGCCTCGGCCAACGCCTGGTCGTGCCAGAGCGCGCATGGAAGGCTGAGGGTTCGCGCATGTTCATCGCACCCGGCGCGCCGGTGACCGCAGAGGACATGATTCGTGGATTGATCATTCAGTCGGGCAACGACGCGGCGATTGCACTCGCAATTGCGGTCGCCGGAAACGAAAGCGAATTCGTGACCCGAATGAATCGTCAGGCCAAGAAACTCGGCATGGACGACACCCAGTTTTTGAACCCGACAGGCCTCACCCAGCAGGGCCACCATTCGACCGCGCACGACATGACCATCTTGTCACTCGCGCTGATGCGCGACTTTCCGCAGTACACGAAGTTCTACTCCGAGAAATCGTTCACGTTCAACAAAATCACCCAGCAAAATCGTAATCGATTGCTATTCCTTGATCCCACGGTGGATGGCTTGAAAACGGGGCATACCGATGCGGCGGGCTGGTGTCTGATTACATCGGTCAATCGTTCACCACGTAGGCTATTGACGGTTGTGTTGGGCGCGCCAAGCGAGGCGCTCCGCATTAACGAGTCGCGCAAGTTGATCGATTGGGCGTTCACTGCGTTTGAGCCGAAACGCTTGTATGAAGCGAAAAAACCGATTCAGCAATTGACCGTGTGGAAGTCCACAGTCGACTCCATTCCTATCGGTTTTAACGATGACGTCACCGCTGTCACGACGACTGGAAAAGGCTCAGACATCACCACCGAGTTGACCATCGTCGAACCGAAAATCGGCCCCATCGCTGCGGGCGATACGGTGGGTCTGCTTAAAGTTAAACGTGCGGGTAATTTGATTTACGAGCGCAACATCATCGCGATGGAGTCTGCGCCTGCCGCCCCCATCTGGAAGCGGATGTGGCACTCAGTTCTATTGTTCTTCAAAGGATTAGCGAAATGATTTTTTTGAACGGCGCATGGATGCCGATTGAAGACGCGAAGGTCAGCGTACTTGATCGTGGTTTTATCTACGGCGACGGCGTTTACGAATACGTACCGGTGATCAACGGTAAGCCGTATCGCCTCGAAGGACATCTGGTTCGCCTCAACAATTCGTGCAAAGAAATCGGTCTGACCAATCCGTATTCAAACGCCGAATGGACGAAGCTCGTTCATGACATCGTAGAAAAAAACGGCACCCACGATCAGGGCGTGTACTGGCAAATCACGCGCGGCGTCGCCAAGCGCGATCATAGTTTTCCGGTCGGCGTGACGCCGACGGTGTTCATGATGTCGAACCCGCTGCCAAAGCTCACGCAGGCGCAAATCGACAACGGTGTCCCGTGCTACACCTTCCCGGATACACGCTGGCATCGATGCCATATCAAGAGTATTTCGCTACTCGGCAACGTGCTTGCCAAGCAGCATGCCAGCGAGCAGGGCGGCGCTGAAGTCGTGATGTTGCGCGATGGTTTTCTGACTGAGGCGTCGGCCTCGAACGTGTTCTGCGTGTTCGGCGACACCATTGTTTCGGCACCCAAGGACAATCACATTTTGGGCGGCATCACGCTCGACGCTGTATCCGATCTGGCCAAAAAAGCCGGTATGAAACTCGAAGTTCGTCCGATCCCCGAAGCGCAGATGTGGGCGGCTGACGAGATGTGGCTGTCGTCGTCCAGCAAAGGCGTGCTCGCCATCACGACGCTGGACGACAAACCCATTGGCAACCCCGCACACAAAGGCAAACCGGGGCCGGTGTTCAAGAAAATGTTTGCACTGGTTCAAGCGGATTTATACGGCCATGACTGATTCACCTTCCCCTAAACCCGAACACGTACAGACCCCTGCCAAGGTCGCAGCTTACAAAGATACGCTGTTCGAATTCCCGACCGATTACCCTCTGAAAGTCGCGGGTAAAAATGCGCCAGGGTTAGAAGCGACCGTCGTCGAAATTGTCAGCCGCCATGTCAAGGATTTTGACCCGACGACTGTCACCGTGCGCGAGTCTAGTGGCGGAAAGTACCTGGCAGTGTCTGTAAATTTTGTCGCACAGTCGAAAGCCCAGCTCGACTCGCTGTATCAGGATTTGACCGATCACGTCGATGTCGTCTGGGCTTTGTAAGTCACAGTGAAAATTCGGGCGCTGGATCGCATCGACTACGAGACCGCTTGGGCAGACATGCGTACCTTCACCGATGGCCGCACGAAGCAAACTGAAGACGAGCTCTGGATTGTCGAACACCCAGCCGTGTTCACGCAGGGCGTTGCAGGCAAGCCGGAACATTTGCTGTTCAATCCACTCAATATCCCCGTTGTAAAAACAGACCGTGGCGGTCAAATCACTTATCACGGCCCAGGGCAAGCAATGCTCTACGTGCTGTTTGACCTGAAGCGTGCCGGGTTTGGCGTGCGTGAGCTGGTGATTCGGATTGAGAACGCGGTGATTTCGACGTTGGCGTCGTATGGAATTGCCGCGTATGGCAAGCGTGACGCGCCGGGTGTGTATGTCAATCAGCACGCGCTCGGCGAAGCCAAAATTGCCTCGCTCGGCCTAAAAATAAGAAACGGCTGCACTTATCACGGCGTGGCGTTCAATGTGGACATGGATTTAACGCCTTTTTCCTTCATCAATCCGTGTGGATACGAGGGTTTGCGCGTCACTCATCTACATGAGTTGGGGGCGAAAGTGCCGCTGGACGCGGCTGGCAAGGCGTTAGCCGCCGAGCTAGAACGTCAGCTTGGCGCAATCGCCAAGTGACAAAATAGAGGGATGGACATCGCCACTTCCGCCCCCGAATCTGTATTGCCTGCCGACGCCGTCGGGGTGCCATTGAGTAACGCACAAGGCCCAATCCTTAGCAATGCCGCTGGCGTTAAGCACAAAGGTGAAGGCAAAACCGCGCGCATCCCGATCAAAGTTGTCGCAGCGCCGATGCTGCGCAAGCCGGACTGGATTCGCGTCAAGGTACCGACTGGCGAACACGCGGCACGCTTCACTGAAATCAAGAAGATCCTGCGCGAGCACAAACTGCATTCGGTGTGTGAAGAGGCGAGCTGTCCGAATATCGGCGAATGTTTCGGCAAAGGCACAGCCACCTTCATGATCATGGGTGACATCTGCACGCGGCGTTGCCCGTTTTGCGATGTCGGTCACGGTCGTCCGAACCCTCTGGACGTCGACGAGCCTAAAAATCTGGCTAAGACCATCGCTGCCTTGCGGCTTAAGTACGTGGTGATTACCAGCGTGGACCGGGATGATTTGCGCGATGGCGGCGCGGGGCATTTTGTCGAATGCATCAAGGAAGTCCGTACGCAGTCGCCGAATACGCAAATCGAAGTGTTGGTGCCCGATTTCCGTGGCCGCGTGGACAAGGCGTTAGCCATTCTCGAAGCCGCGCCGCCCGACATCATGAATCACAATATGGAAACCGTGCCGCGCTTGTACAAACAGGCACGCCCCGGTTCCGACTATGCCCATTCGCTCGCATTACTACGTGATTTCAAGGCGACGTTTCCGACCGTTCCGACCAAGAGCGGGCTGATGGTGGGTCTTGGCGAAACCGACGAAGAAATCCTGCAAGTCATGCGTGACATGCGTGCACACCACATCGACATGCTCACCATTGGTCAGTATTTGTAACCGTCACAAGGCCATCTGCCGGTGCTGCGCTACGTTCACCCCGATACTTTTGCGATGTTCGAGCTCGAGGCGCATGCAATGGGCTTCAAGCACGCGGCGGTCGGGGCGATGGTGCGCAGTTCGTATCATGCAGATAAGCAGGCGGATGGCGTGGTTTCGACCGGCTAGCTGATCTCTAGCGGCCTACTGTGGCTCGCGCGATCCGGCGTCGTGCGGCAGAGTCGCGACACAATTTAAACCAATCTATGATCTTGGGGCTGGCCTCGCGCTGCGCCTCACTGACTGGGCGCATTTCTTTGAATTCCACTGTCTTTTTTACCAACCGCAAGACGGTATTTTTGCTTGCTTCGTTCTGCTGCCTGCTCTGGGGCAGTGCTTATCCTGCGATCAAAAATGGCTACGCACTGTTCGGCATTGTCGCGAGCGACATTCCCTCGAAGTTGGTGTTTGCAGGCTATCGCTTCATTCCAGCGGGCTTGGCGTTGCTACTGCTTGCAGCATTGACAAAGAAGAACATCTTTGCGCTGACCCCCCGCGCGCTCGGGCAGCTGACGCTGCTCGGTCTTACGCAGACGAGCTTGCAATATCTGTTTTTCTACCTCGGCCTCGCGTACACGACGGGTGTCAAAAGCTCGATCATGAACGCGACCGGTACGTTTTTCAGCGTGCTACTTGCGCACTACATCTACAAAAATGATCGTCTGAGCGCGCACAAATTGGTCGGCTGCATCGTTGGTTTTGTCGGCGTGATGGTGGTCAATTTCAGCGATGGTTTGTTGTCGTTTGATTTCACCCTGCTTGGCGAGGGCTCAGTCGTGCTCGCGGCATTCGTGCTCTCCGCGTCGTCGATTTATGGCAAGCGCATCTCGCAGCAAATGGACTCGGTCGTGATGACCGGCTATCAGCTCGCGATTGGCGGAGTTGCGCTGCTGTTGACCGGATGGGTGACGGGCGGCACTTTGTCTGGTTTCACGGTGAAATCCACGGCGCTGTTGGTCTATATGGTCATGCTGTCGTCAGCGGCGTTTGCGCTGTGGAGCGTTCTGCTTAAGTACAACCGCGTCAGCATGATCACCGCGTTCAACTTCATGATCCCGGTGTTTGGCACGCTGCTCTCAGCGATGTTTCTCGGCGAGACCATCCTCGAATGGAAAAACGCATTAGCGCTGCTGCTCGTGTGCGGCGGAATTTGGCTGGTGACAAGAGAAGCAGCGAAGTAGCAATTCGTATCGCCGTTGTCCGTGCGATGTCGGTACGACAAAAATTGGCGATTCAAATTCGCAGCAACCTCGCAAAGCGGGTTGCCACGAATTTTCTAATTTTTTCGTGTTCGCGGTTGACGCTCGCCTCACACTGAATCCGTGCGTTGGCCGCATCGCCCGCGTCGGCCGCCGCCATTGAAATCGTGCATCCGAGTATCACTGGCGGCGAACAGGAGGGCACTGCGCCCCGTCTAAAGCTTTGGCAGGCGCCGTGCCCACCAGGGCGTCAGTAGTAAGCCGCGCACAGTCTGCCAGCGCGCATCCGATAGCGCTGACAAACCGCTTTCACTCGTAGCCGTGGTGCTCGG
>JBDSYI010000087.1:0-9206 GCA_039925745.1 Casimicrobium sp.
GCGGCAACGCCTGCACCGGTTACCGCTGCGCCTGCTACCGCTCCCGTTACTGTGGCTCCGGCGACAGTAGCGGCCGCCGCTCCGGCGACAGTAGCGGCCGCTGCGCCGACTGCCGCCACACCCGCACGCCCGACCCCTGCGCCAGCGCGTGCGGCAGCCGCGCCAGCGCGTGAAATCAAATTGGTCAATCGCGTCGAACCGTTGTTTCCACGCAGCTCCGATGCCGACAAGGGTACGGTTCGTGCACGTCTGCAAGTTGATGCACGCGGCACCGTCACCGGCGTAGAAATTATCGAGGCCAATCCACCGCGCGTCTTTGACCGCACCGTGCGCAACGCCTTGCAACAGTGGCGCTATGAACCCACGGGCGAGGCGTTTAACACACTGGCTGAGATTAGTTTCACCCGCTAGACTGTCCTGCTTAAGGGCGAATGTCCTTCACCAGAGAGGCCAGCGTCTCTGGGCTGATCTCGCAATGCTGCGGGTAGTTGGTGTGGTCACAACCGAGTTTCACACCCGCTCCTGCGAGCAATGCGGCGCGCATCGCGGCGGTGAATTCAAAGCGCAGGAAATGTACGGCTGACGTCTTCTCGTCGGTCTCTCGATCCAGGTCTTCGTCAGCGATCGCGTAAACACGCGCTTGACCTTCCACCTCGACAAACATGCGATCTTCGCAATCGATCAGCCGCGCGAGTTCGCGCTTTCGTTCGTTAACGTCGCCGTACTCGATCAACATCGTCGCCTTCCAGTTAGTGCCGTCTGGAATCAGCGCGTTATAGACGTCAAGTTCGTCCTGAATGCCCTGCTCTTCAAATACCTTTTCGATACGCAGCATTTCCTGAATCTGATAACGAATAGTTTGTTCGTCTTCAAACTGGATCATGAAATGCTCACCCAGCAAAACCTTGCGTAACTTGCGATGCGCGATGAGCTGCGGCTTGTTGGCTTTGAGGAATTTGCTGTACGCCTCAAGGCTCATCAGGTCGGAGTGTTTCAGGTGCGTCATGGGTATTTTTCACGATCAGATTGTGGGAGCGGTGCTCAGGACAGTCCGTACGCCTTGGCGATCAGGCTCATGGGGTGCGACAGTTTGGGCGTTTTGTCTGGCGCAAGACCGGCTTCGCGAATGCCCTGCTCGATATGATGACCGGCAAGTTGGCAGTCCGACGAGATGTAGTCAGGCGTATTCAACATCATCGCCTTGAACACCGGCTTGCCGATCTTCATGGCCGTCGCATGATGTTCTTTTTTAACGCCGTAAGTACCCGCATGACCGGAGCAGCGCTCAACCGTATTGACCGTCGTTCCGGGCACAAGCTTCAACATTTCCTCGGTCTTTTTGCCCATGTTTTGCACGCGACTATGACAGGGAACGTGATAGCTCACATGGCCCAACTCCGATTTGAAGTCAGTCTTCAGCAACCCGTCCTTTTGCCGCGCGATCAGGTATTCGAACGGATCCCACATCGCACCTTGCACCACTTTCACGTCGGGGTGATCGGGCATCAGAAGTGGGATTTCCTGCTTGAACATCAGTGTGCAAGAGGGGATCGAGGTCAGGATCGCATAGCCGTCACGTGCATATTTCGCGAGTACCGGCAGATTAAACGACGCGAGCTCTGCCACACCGTCGAGATCGCCCAATTCGAGCTTCGGCATACCGCAACATTTTTCCTTGTTCACAATCTCAAAAGTGACGTCGTTGTGCGTGAGCACTGAAAGCAAGTCCATGCCGATGCCTGGCTCGTTGTAGTTCACGTAGCAGGTGGAAAAGATCACGACCTTTCCTGGTGTGCGTTCACCGTCTTTCACAGGAGCGACGCTGTGCGTCGCGCTCTTTGCCAGTGACCGGAATTTCTTGGTGGCAAGCGACGGAATCCAGGCATCCTTATCCACGCCGAGCTGGCTCTCCATCACGTCCCGCGCGAACTTCGTTCTATTGATCGCGTTGGCCGTTTGCACAATGATGGGAATACCTGCAAATTTGCCTTGCGTATCAGTCGATGCAAGGAATTTTTCAGCGGCGCCTATTTCGCCTTTTTTGTACTTGACGGCCTTCGCGCGAAGCATCAAATGAGGGAAATCCACGTTCCACGCGTGCGGCGGCGTGTAGGGGCATTTCGTCATGTAACAGACGTCGCACAGATAACACTGGTCGACGACTTTCATGAAATCTTTTTTGTCGACGCCGTCGACTTCGAGTGTGCTTGATTCGTCAATCAAATCGAACAACGTTGGGAAGCTGTTGCACAGACTCACGCAGCGACGGCAACCGTGGCAAATATCGTAGACGCGCTCAAGTTCTTTATTCAACGATTCTTCGTTGAAAAAGTCTGGGTTTTTCCAGTCAATGACGTGCCGCGTGGGGGCCTGAAGATTGCCTTCTTGTGCCATGATTTTTTCCCGTGAGGAGTGAGCAGTACGCATGGCGGGCACTGCCCGCCTCGTGAACATCTGGCGCTAGCCCGCGTTCATATTTGCGCGTCGATAGGATTAGAAGGCGGGCACTGCCCGCCCCAAACAACTTAATCGGCCAACGCCTCAAGCGCCTTCGCGTAACGATTCGCGTGTGAACGCTCGGCCTTGGCCAGCGTTTCGAACCAGTCGGCGATTTCGTCAAAGCCTTCTTCACGCGCCGATTTCGCCATGCCTGGGTACATGTCGGTGTACTCGTGCGTCTCACCAGCGACCGCTGCTTTCAAATTGTCGCGACTGGAACCGATTGGCAGATCAGTCGCCGGATCACCAACGATGGCCAAGTAGTCAAGGTGACCGTGCGCATGTCCCGTTTCGCCCTCTGCGGTGGAGCGGAACAGTGCTGCGACGTCGTTTTGACCTTCAATGTCCGCCTTGTTCGCGAAATAGAGGTAACGGCGGTTGGCCTGGCTCTCGCCTGCGAACGCGTCTTTCAAATTCTGGTGGGTCTTCGTACCTTTGAGATTCATCGGTGCACTCCTGTTTTTCAAACGTGGGTACGCAGCGCAAAAACGCGCAACGCGTACCGCGAAGTATGTCCCTGTCTGCGATCGAATGCGGCGAACAATATCGCTCAGCGTGATCGCTAAATCCATATAAAGCCGTACGCCGGGCATACAAACCGCGTCATTTCTACGGTTAATATCTGATCAACTTTGGCGCTAAAACTATAATACACAGGGGCTAAAGGCGAGATATTCAAGAAGTCGATTTAAGCGGTTTTAAGGCGTCAGCCCTCGTGCAATCGTCGTTTCAATACAAAGTTGGAGCATCAACTCTCCAGATTTCACGCGGGTTTTGACGCCTTTAAGCGTAAAATTTAGGCAATGACTAACGAAATACCTGAAAACACATCCGTGGACGCTGATACGTTCACCGCCTCCGAAGCCACCACCGCAGCGCAAGACGCGCCTGTCGCGAGTGAATCGCCTCCCGCCTTGGTCGTGGTCTGTGAGCCCTCTGCCCCCGTCGAAATCACTTTCGCTGACTTAAACCTCGCCGAACCCATTCTGCGTGCGGTCACCGACTCCGGCTACACCAAGCCCACGCCGATTCAGGCGCAAGCGATTCCAATCGTGCTCTCCGGCCTCGACGTTATGGGCGGCGCGCAAACTGGCACCGGCAAAACTGCCGCGTTCACGCTGCCGATCCTGAACCGAATCCTCAAGCACGCGAACAGCTCGCCTTCGCCCGCACGACACCCAATCCGCGCGCTGATGCTGGCCCCCACGCGTGAACTTGCGATTCAGATCGAAGAAGCCGTCGAAACGTACGCCAAACACACTGGCATTCGCTCCACCGTCGTGTTCGGCGGCGTCGACATCAAAGAACAGAAAGCCGCCGTGCGCGCGGGCGTCGAAATCCTCGTCGCCACGCCGGGTCGACTGCTTGATCACCTTGAGCAAAAAAATCTCTCGTTGAATCAGGTCGAAGTTCTGGTGCTCGACGAAGCTGATCGCATGCTCGACATGGGCTTCATCCCCGACATCGTGCGCATCATCGGTTTGTTACCTGAGAAGCGCCAGAGCCTCCTGTTTTCGGCCACCTTCTCCGACGAGATCAAAAAGCTCGCGGATCGCATGCTGAAGTCACCAGTGCTGATCGAAGTGGCGCGCCGCAACGAATCCGCCGCCAACGTTGCGCAGCAGATTTATCGCGTGCATGGCGACGACAAACGACGCCTGCTTGGTCATCTCGTTACTTCGCAAGACCTGAAGCAGGTGCTGGTTTTTTCGCGCTCAAAACTGAATACCGCAAGGCTTGCGCGTGAACTCGAACGTGACGGCTTTACCACCGGCGCAATTCACGGCGACAAGACTCAGGACGAGCGAATTAAAGCGCTGGAAGCGTTCAAGAACGGCGACGTGCGTATCCTCGTGGCCACCGACGTGGCTGCGCGCGGGCTCGACATTGATCAGCTGCCAACGGTCGTAAATTATGAGCTGCCGTTTGTCGCCGAAGACTACATTCACCGAATCGGACGGACCGGTCGCGCCGGAGCATCGGGCACAGCGATTTCTTTCGTAGCGCCAGACGACACCAAGCTGCTCGTCGAAATCGAAAAGCTCATCAAGCGCAAGCTGGATGACATGCCGATGCCGGACTTGTCGCGCTATGGCGAACGATTTGGTCAACGCCGTTCGCCCGGTGCAGCCGAAGAATCGCGTGAGCGAAGCCACGTGCGTCCGCCCATGCGCGAACCGCGTCGCTCACCCTCCGAAGGCGGCTTCAACGCATCGTTACCGTATGCGGGTGGGCGTGACAAAGCCCATTACGACATGAACCCCGATCAGCCGGTTGCTGCCAACGCACGCGGCGCTCGTGGCGCGCGTCATACGTCAAACGGACGTCGCGCCATGCATGAGGTGTGTGCGTTGCTTCGTGCGCCCGTGAGGCCCACCGCGCCCCGTGCGCGTGCGGCAGAAATGATCGAGACAGCGGGTGACGCCGCCAATCTGGCAGCATCTGCGATCGCCGTAGAAAGCGCCCCCGAAGCAAATAACGCCACATAATGTCGGCGCTCTCGTCCTCTGCACAAAGGGTGCAGGACGCGCTCGATCGTCTCAGCACTAATGCCGTCGTGATCGAACACGAAAACCCCGGCCGCACCGCAGCAGAAGCCGCACTGCTTCTGCGCTGCGACATCGCGCAAATCGCAAAAAGCATCATCTTCAAAAACGCCAGTACCGGGAAGTCGGTGCTCGTCATCACCAGCGGTGCCAACCGTGTTGATGAGAAAAAAGTAGCGGCGATTCTTGGCGACACACTCGCCAAAGCCGACGCCGCATTTGTTCGGGAACAAACCGGATTCGCGATCGGTGGCGTGCCGCCCGTAGCGCACGCCAATCCCGGCGCGATTTTGTTGGACGTTGATCTGCTCAGGTACGATCAAGTTTTTCCGGCAGGCGGGACGCCACACGCCATGTTCGCCATTGATCCCAACGAACTGCTGCGCATTAGCGGCGCGATTGCTGCCGACGTAGCGCAGGTTCGCGACTGACGCTCGCCACGGTCAACTACCAACGCGTTGTTATCCTGAAATACTCTCGCTGATTTCCTCGGTTCACCCTAACGCTGCAAATAAAAAAAGCGGCTGTGGGTAGCAGCCGCCTAGGGGGAGAGACTTTGTTGCGCGCCCGAAAGCGCACAGGTCGCGTGAATTACTTCGGCAGAAGCACCTTGTCGACAACGTGGATAACACCGTTCGATTGATAGACGTCGGCGATGGTTACTTTGGCCGAACCGCCTTTTTCATCAGTCACCGTGATACCCGTGCCCGACTTCATCGCGGTCAGCGTGCCGCCAGCAACGGTTTTGATCATCGCTTTGCCATGGCCGTCAGCGATCGCCTTCGACAGGGCAGCGGCGTCCATTTTTCCGGCGACCACGTGGTAGGTCAGGATACCGGTCAGCGTCGCTTTGTTTTCCGGTTTTAGAAGCGTGTCAACGGTACCCGCTGGCAGCGCAGCGAATGCTGCATCGGTCGGCGCGAACACGGTGAAAGGGCCAGCGCCTTTGAGCGTTTCGACCAGACCTGCAGCCTTGACCGCGGCGACTAGCGTCGTATGATCTTTCGAATTCACAGCGTTGTCGATGATGTCCTTTGTGGGGAACATTTGCGCGCCACCGACCATGACTTGCGCGAACGAAGGCGCAGTAACGGCTGACAACGCGAGCGCAGCAACCAGCATAGAAATTTTTTGTTTGATCTTCATAGAGACTCCACTTTTAAGCATTAAAACAACTGGGACCGACCATTGATTCCAGCGATGGAGGGCCTTACGTATGCCGGTAGCATCTGGTTTTTTCCGTCGCCCCACTCGGTAAAGCGGAGCGCAGTCGGGCGATAATCTCCGGCATGACCACCTTCTCCATCACCCCCGCCGCCCGCGCCGACGCGCCAGCCATCCACGCCCTCGTGCGCGAACTCGCCGTCTACGAAAAACTTGAACACCTGATGATCAGCACGCCCGCTGACTTTGAGCGCGAGCTTTTCGATCAGGGCGCAGTTATCGAATGCATTGTCGCGAAGGAAGATGACCATGCCATCGGTTTCGCCCTGTTCTTTCACAATTTCTCCACCTTCCTCGGACGCAAGGGTTTGTATTTAGAAGACCTCTACGTCAAACCCGAATGTCGCGGCAAGGGCTACGGCAAAGCGCTGCTAGTGCGGCTCGCGCAAATCGCGGTCGATCGCAACTGCGGACGATTCGAATGGAGCGTGCTCGACTGGAATACGCCATCAATTGAGTTCTACGAAGCGATGGGCGCGAAGGTGATGCCTGAGTGGCGGATGGTGCGGGCTACGGGGGATGCGCTGGTGGGGTTGGCGCAGCGTTGAAATGCGAATCCTCCGACCGACGCTCATGCAGCTCGCCAGCTATAAAGCCGCCCTGGAGCGAGGCTGGTCACCCGACAATCTTCGCGGTGCGGTTGCTGCCCAAGAGATGCTTGCGCGCATTGGAGCCGACGCTGACGCCTTCCTCGCCACCCTCGAAGATCGCGAAGCAAAAGGCCCACTGGTAACTTTGCCTGACGGCGCTCAGATGAAGCGGATTCCGGGCTTTCACCGCTGGATGTGGGACGGCGAATTTTGCGGCAGCATTAGCCTGCGCTGGAAGCCGGGGACTGCGGAATTGCCCCCGCATGTGCTGGGCCACATCGGCTACGCGGTGGTGCCGTGGAAGCGTCGTTTAGGCTATGCGACGAGCGCGCTGAAACAGATGCTGCCGCTGGCGCGCGAAGTCGGATTGCCGTATGTGGAGATTACGACCGATCTAGACAACGTGGCGTCGCAGCGCGTGATTGAAGTTAACGGCGGCGAGCTGGTCGAACACTTCACCAAGCCCGAGCAGTTTGGTAGTACGGCGGGGTTGCGCTATCGCATTGCGCTTGTATAACCGGCCGCGTTAATCAACCTTCGCGCCCGATCGCTTCACCACTGGCAACATCGCGGCATATTCCGACTTAAGCAGTGCCGAGAACTTTTCCGGCGTCGATGACAGCACCTCGTAGCCCTGATCTTCCAGCGGCTTTTTGAGCGATGGTGATTCGAGCGCGGCGGCAATTTGTTTCGCCAGATACTGCACGATCTCTGGTGGCGTTCCCGCGCGCACGAGTACGCCGTTCCAGACGATTGACGTATAGCCCTTGAGGCCGGCCTCTTCCATCGTCGGCACTTGCGGCAGTTGTTTCGCTCGATGCGTATCGCCCACAGCGAGTGCGCGAAGCTTGCCTGCATGCACCAGCTCCACAATGGCCGGGAGATTGTTAAACATCATCGGCACCTGACCGCCCAGCACATCGTTCAGCGCGGGCGGGCCGCCCTTGTACGGTACATGAGAGATATCAATGCCACTTTGCGCTTTGAACTGCTCGCCCGCGATGTGCATCGTGTTGCCGTTGCCTGCGGAGGCGTAAGCCAATATGCCGGGTTTCGCCTTGGCGGCGGCGATGACGTCTGCCACCGTTTTGTACGTCGTCGCGGGATTGACCACCAACACGTTCGCCATTTGATGCGTCAACGAAACTGGCTGCAAATCCTTGAGCGGGTCGTAACCCATATTCGAATAAATGTGCGGGTTGATCGCGAGCGACGAGAGGGAACCGAGCAGGAAGGTGTAGCCATCCGCAGGGGCCGTGCGCGCAACGTAAGCACTGCCAAGATTGCCGTTGGCTCCTGCGCGGTTTTCCACGATCACGGTCTGGCCGATTCGCTTGCTAAGTTCGGCCGCGAGTGAACGTGCGAACACATCGGCTGCGCCGCCAGGCGGGTAGGGCACGACATAGGTGAGTGGTTTTGACGGGTAACCCGCCGGCTGCGCCAAGGATGCTACGGCGATCACGCTTGCTCCAGCAACACATATTGAACGTAGCAGACGATGAATAACTGACATGTAAGTTCCTCTGTGACGGAGCGCATCGATTAGACGGGTCGACGTCGCCTCTATCTCTGCATAATGCTACGGTGCTTCATGCACTCTGAGCCGCAGTCAATTCAATTTCCGTGGAGAGTGTTTCGAAGTAACGAAGCGCAGTTAACGCAGATAGTCGCGCACCGAAAGCGCGTAACGTGCGCCGTCAATTGCAACAGTGGCAGTTGCGCCAATCGGAAGGGTGACCTTTGCCGGAACGTGTCCGAACGGAAAGCCCGTTAGCACCGGGCACGGCGCGATTTCGCGTAAAGTTTCAATTGCTTCGGTCATGCTGTACGGATAGCGCATCTCGTTGCTGGGCTCGCAATCGGAGAATTCAGCGAGGATGATGGCGCGTTGTTTGTCGAGGATGCCTGCATGCTTCAACTGCCAGAACATTCGCTCCAAGCGATATGGCGCTTCGGCCACATCTTCCAGCACCAGAATGCCATCGTCGATGTGCGGCATGTGCGGCGTGCCAACCATGTTCGCGATCATCGCGAGATTGGTGCCCCAGAGCGTGCCGTGGATCGTCTGTGCGGGGGTTGCGACGTCGCTCACGCATTCGGGGTACGCGTAGGATTCGCCACGCAGCAATCCGAAGAAATTTGCTTCGGTGAAATCACGGGCGGGGATGTCATCGGTTTGAGCGAAGTCGCTGGCGAGCATCGGGCCGGAGAAGGTAACGAAGTTGGCCTCGGCAAGCGCCGCAAGGTTGAATGCAGTGATGTCGCTGTAACCGCAGAATAGTTTCTTCGATGCCGCGACAGCCTGCCAATCGATGCGATGCAAGAGGCGCGACAAGCCGTAGCCGCC
>JBDSYI010000088.1:0-2722 GCA_039925745.1 Casimicrobium sp.
TCGGGTAGCGCGTGTGCAGGAGCGTCAGCTCAAGATAATCTGCCCGAAAATCATGGCCCCATTGCGACACACAGTGCGCCTCGTCAATCGCGAAGAGCGCGATTTCACCGCGATCATTGAGCGAATCAAGCAGCGACAAAAAGCGCTCGGTGTTCAACCGCTCTGGCGCGACGTAGACGAGCTTTAATTTGCCAGCGCGCATGTCGCGCTCAACGCGATTGGCCTCCTCCATCGACAACGAGGAATTCAAAAAGCTTGCGGCTACGCCCACCTGTTTCATCGCATCGACCTGATCCTGCATCAAAGCGATCAAGGGCGAAACCACGATGCCGACACCATCACGTAACAATGCAGGCAACTGGTAGCAGAGCGATTTTCCGCCACCCGTGGGCATCAATACCAGCGCGTCACCACCGTTAACAACCGTCGCCACAATGGCCTCTTGCGCGCCGCGAAACGCGTCGAAACCAAAGACGCGTTTAAGCGTTGCGAGGGTAGCGTCCAGAGCTTTTGTCATTAAACCGATTGTAGACGCCGAACGCAATGACTTTATGCTGTAACGACCGCTGTACAGGGGCTAGCAGTCAATAATGGCATTACTTGACTAAATACAATTTGGCGTTCTAACCCTAGTTCAGCGGTCATTTTCTGTGAAAGCTGTATCGCCTGCGCCACCTCGTTTGGCGTTTTGCGCATCCATCAAGGGTCAGCCGACCATTCTGCCGTGAGCGACACAACCTTTGCCATGCGGCTCCAGCGCTCGCGTTCGGCGCGAAGGAACGCGTCAAACCCACCCGGCGGTGGGTCGACCTCCGCGATGGACCCGAGGCTCAACAACCGCGCGACGACCTCGGGTTGTTTCAGCATCCGATCGATATCGCGCTCGACCTTTGACGTGATGTCCGACGGCGTTCCCGTTGGGGCGAACAATGCGTTCCAGCCCGAAAATTCAAAGCCAGCAAACGTCTCCGCGAGCGACGGGACATTGGGCAACACCGACGATTGCTCGGCCGTGCTCACCGCGATCGCACGTAATTGCCCAGACCTGATAAATGGCAAAAGCGCCGCTTCTGGCAGGCAGATGAGACCGACGCGCCCACCCATCACGTCCTGAATTCCCTCGACCGCCCTGCTGTAAGGCACTTGCGTGAACCTGATCCCGGCCATCGCCGCCAGCGCGTCAGCCAGAATGCCAGACAGCGTTTTGGGGCCCTCGGTGGCGATGGTGAGGGTGCCCGCGATGGCTCTTGCCTTGGCAATGACGCTCGCCACGGTTGAGCCTTCAAAGCCACGCCCCGCCGCGATCACAAACGGACTGCGTCCAATCAGACGCACCGGAATGAAATCTTTGTCGGGCTGGTACGGCAGCAACTTGAAGGTCAGCGGATTGGTGATGATCGCAGCGGTGGTGGCGTAGTAAAAGGTGTAGCCGTCGGGCGCTGAGCGCGCTGCAGCTTGCGCGCCGATGATGTTTTGCCCGCCGGGGCGGTTGTCGATCACCACCGCCTGCTCCCAGTTTTTTGCAAGCAATTCAGCCACGTAGCGCGCCAGAATGTCTGGGCCGGAGCCGGATGGCTGCGACACGATCCATTTCACCCGACGATTCGGCCAGTCGCCGTCGCCGCCGTGTTGCGCTGCCGTCTTCACGCTAAAGCCACAGGCGGTGAGTGCGCATACCAATGTGAAATCTCTTCGCTGCATCCTAAAGCCCCTTCCAGCCTCATCTTGGCGGCAAATGCATGTGTTTTGTGTCAGATACGACACGCGCTGCCATCAGCCGTCGTGATGGCGACCATACACGTAAACACAGCTCCGCAGCGCAGAAGCGGTCCGAAAGAGCAAATACTGCCACGCGAGCGGCCCGTCGTTGCGCCTCAGCGCGGATGGACGATCCCTCGGGCGCGAAGTTTGCTCAAGCCAGGCAATATGTTTTACTAAGCGCTAGTCAAAAGAACTTAACCATGTCTACCGAAACGACAACGAGCCACATCCGCCTCACCTCGCACACCGGCAGCGGTGATCCCTCCGGTTTGGCCATTCAGTGGGGTGCGCCAGACGCCACGACTCGCGGGCCAGTGATCGGCACCACCACCAGCCGCGCCAATCGCAACGTCATCGGCACGCATGCCGGGTCGTACGGCATCTACCGGGCACTGGCGATGGCGGCAGGCTCACTCAAAAAAGGGCACCGCGCAGATTTGACAAATACGTCGCCGACTGATTCGGTCGGCACGTATCCGCAGTGGTTTGACTTCAAAAAGATCGTATCGCTCGATCCGTTCGGTGCAGTCGTCGCTGACGTTTTTGCAGACCGCATTGCGGCTGGCTATGACATTCGTCCGAGCATCGCAGTGACCAAAGCGCACATCGATATTCCCGAAGTACATGACGCCATTCGCGCGGGTCGACTCGTTCCCGACGGCAAAGTGCTCAAAGACAATGGCACTGCTGTCGTCACCAAAATCGCGGTCGAGCCGGTGTGGTATTTGCCGGGTGTTGCCAAACGCTTTGGCTGTTCCGAGGCTGACTTGCGCCGCACCCTGTTTGAAGAAACCGGCGGCATGTACCCGGAGCTTGTCACCCGCAGCGACCTTGAAGTTTTCCTGCCACCGATTGGCGGGCAAACTCTCTACATTTTCGGCGACCTGAAGGATCTTTCGAACCCCGACATTGAACTCACAGCGCGGGTCCACGACGAGTGCAACGGCTCGGACGTGTTCGG
>JBDSYI010000089.1:0-1875 GCA_039925745.1 Casimicrobium sp.
CGGCGTTTTGGCCGCTGGCAGTGGCAACAGCTTAATTGCGAAACGCCCACGGAGCCGCCCGCTCAGGCACATCGCCCTGGTTGTCGAGCCCACGGTAATACGCATCGATCATCGCGAGATCGACCGCGACGTCGCCGCTTGGCCAAAAGAATGTGTTGACGACAACGCGCTTGTTTCGAAAATCAAAGGCGCCGAGCGCAATCGGCACTCGTGCACCAAGTGCCACATAATAAAAACTGGAGCGCACGTATGGCGCATAGCTGCGCGTGCCTTCCGGGGCGATCACGAAGCGTATACGCGACTCATGCGCGAAGCGCAGCACCATCTGATCGACGAATCCCGATGCCGATCCACGATTCACTGGAAAGCCACCCACCGCCCGGAAGAAGCCGGCCCACGGCCCTTTAAACAGGCTCTCTTTGCCGGCAAAGCAAAGGGCATCGCGTTTAAAGGTGAGTCCGACACACCATTTCGTGAGTAGGCCAAACACAAAATCCCAGTTACTGGTGTGCGGATACATCACGATCACACATTTCTCCGGCATCGGTTCGGCGACCTCAATCCGCCAATCTGCTAACCGGATTACCCAGGCGGCTAACCGCGACAACGGTCCGTACGCGCCGGGGGTTCGTAGTCCCGGCGCAACTTCCAAACGAGGCAGAACGCTCTCCTCCATTGATCCGATCTTCTTCTAGGATAATTTGACGAATGTTAATGGTTCCAAAATTAGTGGATGTCGAAGCGATCGATGCCCTGTTGCCACAAACGCAATGCCAGCGCTGCGGCTATGCCGATTGCCACACCTACGCCGAGGCGATGCACGCGGGGGAGGCCGAGACCAATCGCTGTCCACCGGGTGGCGATGCCACGCGCATCGCGTTGGCGGTCCTACTTGCGCACAAAGCGCTGCCGCTGGCTGATGACGTCGACGCCTATGCGCCAGAGCATGTTGCGTTCATTGATGAGGCCGCATGCATCGGATGCGCCGCTTGTCTGCCCGTGTGCCCGACTGATGCGATTGTGGGCGCATCGAAACGAATGCATACGGTGATCGCTGCCGACTGCACGGGGTGCGAACTGTGCATCATCGCCTGCCCGGTCGACTGCATTTCACTTGAGCCCGTGGCAACGCCCGCCAATCGGGTGTACGCGACACTCGATAGGCGTGATCCGCAAGCCAATGTGCTGCGGCGAAAGTATCAGTCGCACAAAGCGCGCTTTGCAGAGCGAGCCGAGGCCAAAGCCGAAGCGCATGCGCCGAAAGTCTTGCCGGACAAAAAAACGCTCCTGGCCGATATTCTGGCGCGAGCCAAGGCAAGGTCATGAACGCTGAAAAACGCCACCGCATCTTTGCAAAATTGGCAGCGGCAAATCCAAATCCAAGGACCGAGCTTGAATACGACAATCCGTTTCAATTGGTCATTGCGGTGCTGTGCTCTGCGCAAACGACGGACAAAGCGGTGAACATCGCGACACGTCGATTTTTTCCTACGGTCACCACGCCAGCCGATCTCGTGGCGCTCGGCGAAGCGCAGCTGATGGAGCACATCAAAACCATCGGCCTGTTTCGCAACAAAGCGAAGAACGCCGTGGCTACCGCGTGTCAGCTAATCAAGTTGCATGGCGGTAAAGTGCCGAACAATCGCGCATCACTGGAAGCACTGCCCGGTGTGGGACGAAAGACCGCAAACGTGGTGCTGAACGAGGCGTTTGGAGAGCACACGTTCGCGGTCGATACGCACGTCTTTCGCGTCGCTAACCGCATGAAGCTGGCGCCGGGAAAGAATGTCGATGAGGTCGAGCGAAAGCTCATGAAATTCACGCCGCCGGAATTTCTGCGGATCGCACATCACCTGTTGATACTGCATGGGCGCT
>JBDSYI010000090.1:0-19506 GCA_039925745.1 Casimicrobium sp.
GCTTGTTACGCATTATTAGACGTAACTTCACTCCAGGAGAGCGTGCTGTGGCTGCCGAGTTTCATAAAGTGTTCAACATGGAAGGTTTTGACAAAGATCAAACCCCGCCATGGCAAATGGTGCCCGTCGGTGGAGACCGCTACCTGGCACTGCGCAATGGCAAAGACATGACCGTGCGCGCCAGTCCGACCGGCGTGCTTGCGGTGACCGAAATCACCCGCAGCCAACTGCCGACGCACGGGCGACACCTGATGCCGCTGCACACGGGTGATCGTCTTTTCAAACTGACGGGCATCAGCAAAGGGCACGCGCTGCTCGGCGCAGGTCCCACTATCGGGCCGCCTTCTGCTGCCCTGCAGATCGATACCAAACATCGAAAAACGGTGCGCGTTACGTTCAATTTTGTCCGAGATTCAGCCGGTCATCACACTACACGTTCGCCCTCGTCGGCCGCGGCCTGGGTGCGCGCCATGAACTGGATCTATAACGGTCAAGCCAATATTTTTGTGACCCTGCGTACCTCACGATCACTTGCGGTTCCGATTGATCTGGGCACGGTCGTCACCTGGAGCGCGGGGGCGGGCTCAGAATGGAACACTGTCACTGCGCTGGGAGACACGGCGGCCGATATGAACTACTTTCTGGTGTGGGAATATGAACAGGGCGGCACTGGCGACACCGACGCTGGTACGCTCACTGGTAACTGTATTTTTGAGGACCATGCGGGTCGCGCCATCGGCGTCACTATGGCACACGAAATGGGCCACCACCTCGGAGCGGCTGACCACTACGACGGCGCCCGACGAATCCACTTGATGCACGGAATTACTGACGCCCGCGGCGAACATCTTCCGATGGCTGACGTCAATGTGATGAATCCTTAATCCGCTGCTGTCAAAATATTGGAGAGTGATATGAGTAACCAATTTACGTCCGGGTTGCGGGCGTTGCAAAGCGGTAGTTTCGACGATGCCTCGCGCGCGGCCGATGCCATACTAAAAGAGAGTCTGGAGAGCGGCACAGCCCCCGTGGCACCTGTCTATGACGCTGTAGCGACGTGTGTTGAGCGCGGCTTTCGCTCGGCTTCGCTGGTCTTGTTGCTAGGCTATTTTGATCAGGGAAAGCGCTTGTTGCAGCAGCTTTCGAATGATTTTGGCAACGAAACGGTGAAAATTGAATCCTCGTCGCGTCCCGTTGAATTGCGCCTGGCTGCGACGCTGGCCTTGGCACGCATCGGTGATCCCGGCGCAGAGAAAACGATCACTGATGGCCTCACCAAAATGGACAGTGCGCACCGCGTGTTCATGCTGGATGTTCTGCCCTATGTGCAATCGCCGCAGCTATTAAGCGCGTTGGCAGCGTTGCTCGCGGATGTCTCTGAAATTCCCGAAGGCGTGCCCAGCGGCGCTCAGCAGCGCCGCGTGTGTGATCACGCGCTTGAGGCGTTCGTACATCGGAATCGACTCGCGCCGTCCTTTGTGCTGGAACCGGGCGGGCAATATTCGGTTGCCCAATTGGCCGAGGTTCGCGAACTCCTGGCGCCGGGCAAAGGGCGCTAACGCATGTCTTTTCGGCGGTATCTGATTTCCGCGTTGCTGGGCTGCTTCGGGCAGGTGCTCTTTGTCAGTGCAACTCAGGCCGCGACGCTAGAGGCTGCGTTCACAGCTGTGCGCAAGGGCAATTTGCAACCCATTGCACAGGCAAAAGTAACGGCGAAGCAGATGCCGGAGCTAACCCGCTACTTGCACGACCCGAATGCGTCCGTTCGTCGTGAAGCCGCCGTGCTGTTAACGAGTCTGGGCGCATCCACCTGTTCCGCCTTGACCGAAGCCCTTGTGGACTCCGATGCCGACAACCGGGAACGGGCAGCCCGGTCATTGCATCAATTGTGTCCGGACATCGTCAAACGCGTTGACGGATCCGGCAAACGGTTGCGTGAATCCATTCGGCTCGGCAACACGTCAGCCTATGCTTTTGCGATGCTGGGACGCAGTGTTGATGAGGTCGACAAACAGTTCGTCTTGTCACATCTGGGCGATTCGAAAACAATGGTCAAGCGAGAACCTGCCTCACCGCCCGTATCGATTGAAGTAGCGGCGACATTTGCCGCCGTAGTGATGGGGCAAACCGAGGGTGTCGCGAGATTACCCACGGCGATGTTGCCGATCAGCAATGCAGAATTTTTCGCCGCCAGCCTCGGCGAGATTGACGATCGTTCGGCGCTGCTTCCGAAAGCGCTCGCGGCGCTGGCGGGGCTTCTGGATGATCGCCGCAGTGTGAGCGCCGGGGTGCCGAGCGGCGCCTTACCGCGACGTCGTGTCTGCGACATTGCAGCCGATCAAGTCATTGCCAAACTCCAGTTGCATTCAACCATCGCGCTGCGAGTCGGTGAGGCTTATTCCGACGCTGAGCTGCAAACATTGAAGCGACAGTTTTTGACGGTACGCGCGGCCTCTCCCCCCGCTACTCGATAGTCATGCACTCCTGACGCGCGCTGCGCCGGACGTCGCTGTGATGCATCGACGCGATCAATATCCCAGCGCCAAACCCGTATTCCGGCGCGGATCGTTAGCGCCATAGAAACGGTTATTACCTACGGGTTTTCCACCCAATGACGGCGCTCCAACCAGGATTGCCGCGAGGTGATTCGGCGCTTGCGGACTGCTGAATTTGTGTCCCATCGCTTCGAGCAATTTACGCGTATCGGGGCTAATCGCGAAGGTGTCCATATTGGTGGTGTCCGGCAGCCACTGCTGGTGAAAGCGTGGCGCGTCCACCGCTTCCTGCACGTTCATACCGTAATCGATGACGTTTAGCAGCGTATGCAGCACGGCGGTGATAATGCGGCTGCCACCGGGCGTACCGACGACCATCACCGGCTTGCCGTCTTTAGTCACAATCGTGGGGCTCATTGAGCTCAAAGGACGCTTGCCCGGCGCGATGGCATTGGCCTCGCCCTGCACCAAACCGTAAAGATTCGGCACACCAATTTTCACCGTGAAGTCATCCATCTCGTTGTTCAAAAGTACCCCCGTTTGGGCAGCCGTCATCTTCGCGCCGAACCAGTCGTTTAAGGTGTAAGTCACGGCCACGGCGTTACCCCATTGGTCGACGATGGAATAGTGGGTTGTATTGGTGCCTTCATGGGGTTCAACGCCCGGCTTGATCGCCTGCGACACGCCCGCTTTGGACGGGTCGATCACCGCGCGAATCTTCGCGGCGTACGCTTTGTCAAGCAGCCGATCCAACGGGTTCTTCACGAAACCAGGATCGCCAAGGTAGCTATTGCGATCGACGTACGCATGGCGCATGGCTTCGATTTGGTAGTGCACCGCCCGCGCTGAACGAAAACCCAAATCCTTCAGCGGATAGCCTTCCAGCACATTCAAAATTTCGCAGATGATTACGCCGCCCGAGCTCGGCGGCGGTGCAGAGACGATGCCGTAGCCACGATACTCGCACTCGATGGGCTTCAGCTCACGCGCCTTGTATTGATCCAGATCGGCCTGCGTGATGATGCCTTTACCCGCCTGACTCGACGCCACAATCGCAGCACCAACGGTGCCTTTGTAAAAGCCGTCTTCGCCTTTCGCGCTGATCAGTCGCAGCGTTTTCGCGAGGTCTTTCTGCACCAGTTTTTGCCCAGGTAGATAGGCTTCACCTTTGTTCAAAAAAATGGCGGCCGATGCCGGATCAAGTTTGAAACTCTCGGTCGCAGTGCGCAGCATGTCGACGTCACCCTGCTCCAGTTTGTAACCGTGCTGCGCATACTTGATCGCAGGTGCGATCAGTGCGGCGCGCTTCATCGTGCCGTACTTTGAGCGCGCCAGCTCCATGCCTGACACGGTGCCCGGTATGCCAACCGCGAGATGACCGCTGGTGCTCGCGCCCTTGATCACATTACCTTCCTTGTCGAGATACATATTCGCCGTCGCAGCGAGCGGCGCTTTTTCGCGGAAGTCAAAGAAAGTCTTACGACCGTCGGCCAGCTGAATCGTCATGAATCCACCACCGCCGAGATTTCCCGCAGCGGGATAGACCACCGCCAGCGCGTACCCAACGGCGACCGCTGCATCAATCGCATTCCCGCCACGCTTCAGCACATCGACGCCGATTTTGGTGGCGAGGTGCTGCGCCGTGACCACCATGCCGTGTTCTGCGGCGACCGGCGCAACCGACGCTGCCATCGCTGAGTGCCCGCAGAGCGCACTGCTTACGAAAATTGTCAACGGCGTGAGGGCTCGACGTACGCTGTAGTGCATGGCTATCTGCTCCTTAGATCGGCTTTTGCAGTCTGTTACTGTCGGGAATTATCACAAATAGATTTTTACCGGGCCGCGCAAGTTGGGCGTCTGCAAGCTCGTGCAATACTCCGCACTATGAAAAATAAGCCAATTGAGGTGCAGCATTTCACGCTGCGCGACGAATTTATTGAATTGCACAACCTGTTTAAGGTGCTGGGCATTGCTGGCAGTGGCGCGGAAGGCAAGGTGCTGGTGGCGTCGGGTAACGTGACCGTGGACGGCGTGCTGGAGCTGCGCAAAAGCGCGAAGATTCGAGCCGGGCAGCTCGTGAAATTACCCGGCACAACGATCAACGTGCATGCGCCCGACCCAGCGGAAGCGGCCGCACACGCCGAGCGCGTAGCCGCGGCAGAAGTCGCGATGAAGGCCGTCAATGTGTTGAAAGCCGCGAAGGCGAAAGTCGCCGCCGAAACCAAAGGGACGGGCGTGAAAAAGCCCAAACCGGTTGCTTCGCCGTTCTCCGCACCGATTCGTCGTAAGCGCGGCATCGTGAAATAGCTTTATCAGCTTTTCAATGAAACAACCTCCATATGGGGGCTAGAAGCTCATATGATAGACAGTCGACTATCGACTTAAATGCACTTCAGCCCATATATAACGGATATTACATAGAAAAGCTGCTTCTATTTCCATCCGTATTTGAGCAGCTGATGCGCCAAACGCCGCGCCAAACTAACGCATAGTTTTCAACACAATCAACAGAGGAACGACAAGATGACGAGCTTCACTCAGGTTGAACTATTCACCGATCACGATGGCCGCGCAAAATTTCGCGAGCATCAGATCATGCTCGCCGAAGGTACGTCGCAATCGATGCTCTCGGCCGTTATGCCAGCCACGGGGTGCCAGTTGCGGCACAGCCCGGTCGGTTTCCGCAGCGCCTATCACTGCTCAACGAACGCGCAGTGGGTGTTCATTCTTGGCGGCCAGATGGAGATTGGGTTGCAGGACGGTAGCTCACGGGTCTTCAGCGCGGGGCAACATTTTTATTCGGCAGACACCTTGCCAGCGGGCGCGGAGTTCGACGCCACGGTGCATGGTCACTGGAGCCGTCAAGTCGGCGTCGATCCGCTGACCACTTTATTTGTGAAAGTTTGACCGATGGCCATCAAATCAACGATTTTTAAAGGCAACCTCAACATCGCGGATATGGACCGCGGCTATTACGCCGACCATCCATTGACGCTGGCGCGACATCCGTCCGAAACCAGCGAGCGCATGATGGTGCGCGTGCTCGCGTTTGCCCTCTATGCGAGTGAGCGACTGGAGTTCGGCAAAGGCATTTCGAGCGATGATGAACCCGCTTTGTGGGAACACGATTTGACCGGCGGCATCATTCGCTGGATCGAAGTCGGTTTGCCGGAGGAGCGCCTGTTGCGTCGGGCATGCGGGCGCTCGGATGAAGTGGTGCTTCTCGCTTACGGCGGTGGCAAAACCGTCGATGCGTGGTGGCAGGCGAATAAGGATTCGCTGGCCAAACAAGACAAACTCACCATCAAAGCCGTCGACTCAAGAAGCAGTAAAGCACTCTCCGCGATGGCCGAACGCGGCATGGAATTGCAATGCATGATTCAGGACGGCGAGATCTGGATGTCAGACGCCACCGAGCGTGTGATGATTGAAATTTTGACCTTGATGCCGACGCCGTAGGCCAGTGTCATGCTGAGTGCAGCGAAGAATCATGTGGAACCCTGCACGGGTCTTTTTTGCAATGATCGTTGCGCTGCAACGCGATCCTTCGCCGCGCTCAGGATGACCCATCACCAGGAAGGAAATCACCATGTATACCGCCGAGGAACTCCGCAACAAACTCATTCGTAATTTTCTGACGCAGGACGCCGCGTGGGAAACCATGGATCGCGCGCCGCACTACGACGGCGTAACCAGCAAGCGTCTGGCGCGCGACACAGCGGCAAAACAGATGGGCCTTTCGGTGGACATTGTTCCCCCCGGAAAGCGCGCGTGTCCGTATCATTTTCACTACGTCGAAGAGGAAATGTTCATCGTGCTCGAAGGCGCGGGCACGCTGCGCGTCGCTGGCGAAATGCTTCCGATTTCAGCGGGCGATGTGATCTTCATTCCCGCAGGGCCTGAATATCCGCACCAGATCATCAACACCTCCGACGCGCCGTTGAAATATCTCTCGGCCAGCACGAAGGCAGCCACGGAGATTTGCGAATATCCCGATTCAGAAAAGTACGGCGTCTTCACCGATCACACCCCCGAAACGCTCATGCGGGGACGCCGCATGCACCGCGTAAAGGACGATCTGGACTACTGGGACGGCGAACTGTGACGGATTTACAACGCGTGTCGCTGTAAAGGATCGAATCGATACCAGCCAGAATTGAGTAACAGTAAGACAAATACCGGGCCATGTCTGTGCGTTAGCGGACGTAACAATCACGGATTGCGCCCAAAACTCCAAAAAAATCTGCAAAGTGAGCGGTGGGTAACAAGGTTGGCTTCTGGCCGAACACGGACGCGTATCCGCCGCCAAAAACAAAATTCCCAAGTGCTTCATTCGTGTTCCAATGCCGTGACGATTGGCTGCTAACGCGCCGTCTTTTCACCGGTTAACACTGAGCCGATGTAGTTTTTCACCCATGATTTCGTCGACGCATTGTGAACGTCGAAACGGTGAAAGCGATGCCATCATGATTGAGCCAAAGTCCGGTGCCCGCGCTACCAGCGACCGCATGGCCGAGTTGCGCCGGTTGCTGATTCTGGATTCGTCACCCGAGCGCGCTTACGACGACTTGACGCGGATGGCGGCGCAGGTATGTGGTGCGCCCATTTCGCTGATCACGTTGATGGACGACCATCGAAACTGGTTTAAGTCGCGGGTTGGCGTGCAGCTTGAACAAACGCCTGCAGAAAATGGTTTTTGCGAGGCAGCACTTGCCGAGCCTCGCGCAGTCAAGATTGTCCGCGACGCTCGTGCCGATCCGAAATTTAGCAGTCACCCATTGGTTGTCGGCGAGCCGTACATCCGCTTTTATGCAGCGGCGCCGCTCGTCACATCCAGAGGCATTGCGGTCGGCACACTGTGTGTGATTGACCACGTGCCGCGCGATCTGTTGCCTGAACAGCTCACGCAGCTAAGCTTTATGGCTGAGCAAGTCATGAGTCTGCTCGAAGCACGAGCGACCGACAACGCCCGAACTGGCACCGCCTCATAGTCGCTGTCCTACGTCATCTTGTCGTAATGGACGATATTGCGGAAATGGTGGAATCGACACAATTGAGTTAAATAAATTGTTGGCGAATCCCATGCTCCGTACCTTGACTGACTCCTCGCGCGTGATACACGAATCATCGCGGTGGAAGCGGGTAGGTTTCGCTGCCGTCGCGCGGTCAGTAGGAGTTTTGGCCGTGGCAGTACTTGCCGCCAAACGGCGGAACGCCAAATCGATAAACGCTGTTAGTCGCCCTCGTGCGCATGCGGCCGAATCCCAGTTCATCGCTTTCGTGCCATCGGTCGGAAAGCTACATTGAACGCGACTGCAACGGGCTGGCCCTACGTCACAAGTAGAGTAACGACGTCCGCGTACTTGCATGTTGGCGCGCCAGCGATTGACGACGACGAACCATCCGCTCAATCGCCATGGTCAAAAGGTGAAGCCGGTGGCGCCCCTCAGCGCCATGGTCCACTCAAGTTCTTTCTGGTTGAAGACAACCCAGTCATTCGAGAAAACCTCGCTGAAACCTTACATGAAATGGTCGGTGCCGACGTTGTGGGAATGTCGGACGCGCAAAGCGAAGCCACGATATGGCTGTGCGACCCGTCGCACGAGTGGGACATCGCAGTCGTCGATATTTTTCTTAAACGCGGCAACGGCATTCGAGTCGTCGCAGCGCTGCAAGGTTGCACTCGTCAGCAAAAAGTCATTGTGCTGTCGAATTACGCGTCGCAGGAAGTGCGCAACGAATGTCTGCGGCTCGGCGCCGACGCGGTGTTCGACAAGTCAACAGAGCTTGACGAATTGATTGAGTTCTGCGCGAAGGTTCAAACGCATTAAGAATAAGAGCCCTTCGTGCAGATTTGAGCCGCAGCGAATTACGTCGCTTTCTTCGCCAGCCCTTCAGCGACCAACGTGTCCTGCACCTTCGGTCGCGCCGCCATGCGCGCCATAAACGCGCCTACATTTTTGAATTGCGAGAGATCAAGCCCGACGAATCCGGCCCAATTCGTCACCGTAAACAAATACGCATCTGCGACGCTAAACGCATCACCCATCGTATAGTTTTTGCCTGTCAGCCACTTATCGACCAACGCGTACTTCGTGGTGAGGCTTTCTTTTGTAATGACTTTAAATTCTTCCGGCGTAGTCGGGCGAAACAGCGGGCCGTAGCTTTTGTGCAGCTCGCTGGTGATGAAGTTGAGCCACTCCTGCAAGCGGTAGCGCGCCATAGTGCCGTTAGCCGGTGCGAGGTTCATGGCAGGCACCTGATCAGCGATGTATTGAACGATGGCCGGGCCCTCGGTCAGGCGCTCGCCGCTGTCGAGCTCCAGCACAGGCACTGAGCCTTTATCGTTGATGGTGTAGAAGTCGGTGCCATCGTCGAGCTGATGCGTTTTGGTGCTGGCGCGAACCAGATCAAACGGCAGGCCGGATTCACGCAGGACGATGTGGGGCGCCATGGAACAGGCACCGTTGCTGTAGTAGAGCTTCATTGTGGGGTCTTCGTGGGTTGGTAGAAACCCTATTTTCCTCTATCGGCGGCTCAAACCATCGAACGCTGTGCAGGCTTCGGCGCTGCCTGCGATTCGATCATGAACTGTACGGCCTCGGCTGGCTGCTTTGGCTCGCCGTCCTTGCGCCATGCGTCGTATTTGGCTTTGGCTTCTGCACCGTAGCGTTTGTAGATGAAGTAACCCACGCCGGCCAGCACGCCAACCACAAACAGCAATTTAGCAACGCGCGCCCACGCCACGATCACGTTGATGCCCATGCCAAACGCGACCCATTTCACCCACCAATGGCCGGGCGACACCATCCAGTTGATGAACAGGCACAGCCCGACGACGAAAATAAAGCTCAACGGCGCGGTGATCGCGCGGGTGAGCGTTGAGACTGGGCTAGTAACAAAACGAAGCGGATTCATGATTTCGGTCCCTTTTTTGGTGATTCGAAGTACTGCACTCTTTTGCGTGATCCGGCAGTGAAACGAATTCTGCTGATCGGCGAACGCTTGTGTAGCGGCATGCGACGAATGGGCCAGCCGCGTCGCCAGTGGCAGGGCAGTTTCGTGAATGGCGGCGAACCTAGGCAGAAAACCACTACATTTCTTGCGATGGAACTTGAATCTCAATATTTCGACACCGCGCCCGGCATTCGATTGCACGCCAAAGTGTGCGGACCAACTGGCGCGCCGACGCTCCTTTTCGTTCATGGATTCCCGGAATTCTGGTTTACCTGGCGACGGCAGTTGGCGGAGTTTTCGCGCAACTATCGCTGTGTGGCGATTGATCTGCGCGGGTTCAATTTGTCGTCGCAGCCATTGGCAGTTGAGGCGTATAAGGCGAAGCTTTTGATCAATGATTTGCGGGTGGTGATCGAAACCCTGGGCTCGCCAGTACACGCTGTGGTCGCGCACGACTGGGGCGGCGCAGTGTCGTGGGGGCTGGCGGCGCAGCACCCGGAATTAATGAAAAAGTTCGCGGTACTGAACTCGCCGCACACAGTTGCCTTTGCCAACGCGTTGGCGTCCGACCCTGAGCAAGCGGCGGCAAGCCAGTACATGAACTGGCTGCGCAAGCCCGGCGCAGAAGCGGTGCTGGCAGAGGATGATTTCAAGCGGTTGTTCGCGATGCTTGACGCGATGGAGGAGGCCGAACGGGCTGAATATCGCGCCAATTGGCAGCGTGGGCTGACAGGGGGTTGCAATTTGTATCGGGTGTCGCCGTTGTATCCCGACACGCCTGAAACGCCGGGAAGGGCGCTCGCCGTGGCAACCGCGCTGAAGCCGGAACAGTTCACAGTGGCGGTGCCCACGCAAATTATCTGGGGCACTGGCGACAAAGCGCTGCGGCCGATTTTGCTGGACGGAATTGAGGCGTTTGTTCCGAACCTGCGTTTGCACAAAATCGAAGGTGCGGGACATTGGCTGGCGCGGGAGCGTTCGGACGAAGTGAACGCGGTTTTGCGGCGGTTTTTTGCCGAATAATTTGATATGGCTTTTTTTTGGAAAGACGTTTTCATTGGGGCTAAACGTCGTTATTGTCGATAGTCGACTATGCGAAAAATATTGAAGCAGCCCCTATGCAGTCGTGCTTTCGGTAAAAAGTTGTTGAAAGTATCTAATCTTGTATTTAGCGAACTAAACTGATACCTATGAAAACAAGCATTGCCATCTCCGCCCTCCCCACCTGGCTCGGTCTTGAAGTGGCCGTGTCCGACTGGGTCACCATCACGCAGGAACGCATCAACCTGTTTGCTGAAGCGACCGGGGATCATCAGTGGATTCACGTTGATCCCGAGCGCGCGGCGAAAGAGTCCCCCTTTGGCACGACCATCGCGCACGGATTTTTGACGCTCTCGCTGGTGCCGTATCTCAAAGGCGAATGCATCGAATTCACCGGCATGAAAATGGGCGTGAACTACGGGACAAATCGCGTGCGATTCATGGCACCAGTGAAGGTGAATTCGCGGATTCGCGCGCGCTTCAAGCTGATGGCGGTGGAGCAGATCAAAGGCGGCGTGCAGATGGTGTGGGAATGCACGCTCGAGCTTGACGGACTGGCAAAACCCGCATGCATCGCTGAACTGGTTTCGCGGGCATACGGATAGCGCCGACAGACGTTAGGCTTTGATCTGCGCGAGGTCGTCCGCGGTCAACCATCGCCACTTCCCCTCCGCCAAATCAGCCTCCAGTTTCAGTCCACCAATCTGCGCGCGGTGCAGCGCTTCGACGCGATTGCCGACTGCTGCCAGCATGCGCTTGACCTGGTGATATTTACCCTCGGTCAGCGTCAGATTTATTTGCGTTGCGCTCACGCGTTCGCAGGCGACGGCGGCCACCGCCTCGGGGTCATCGTTGAGCACCACACCCGTGAGCAGAGCGCTGATCGCAGCGTCATCGACCGCGTGTTTCGTCGTCACCATGTACATCTTCGGCACGTGATGTTTCGGCGACGCCATACGATGGATAAATTGCCCATCGTCTGAGAGGATCAGCATTCCTGTGGTGTCCTGATCAAGCCGACCTACCGCCTGAACGCCATTGACCGATGATTTGGTGGGTCGCATGGTGAGCGGCGCGGGCAAAAGCGAGTAAACGCTGGGCCAATATTTGGGCGCCTGCGAACACTCATAACCAGCGGGTTTGTTGAGCATCAAATAGGCACGCTCGACGAAACCCCACGCCTCACCGTCCACGCTAAATTGCAAATCGGCCGTGGCGAAATCGGCATCGGCTTTGCGCACGATTTCGCCATTGATCGACACCACACCTCGCGCGATCAACTCGGTGCATTCTCGACGTGTGCCAAAACCTTGAGAAAACAGTATTTGCTGAAGTTTCAAGGCTGCCCGCTATTTCGGAGCCATACGGATCGCGCCATCGAGACGAATCACTTCGCCGTTCAACATCACATTCTCAAAAATATGCATCACCAGCGACGCATATTCCGGCGGACGGCCGAGGCGCGGCGGGAACGGCACCATTTGCCCCAGGCTCGCCTGAACTTCTGGCGGCAAGCCGTCCATCATCGGCGTTTCAAAAATCCCCGGCGCAATCGTCATCACACGGATGCCGTGACGCGCCAGCTCGCGCGCAATCGGCAGTGTCATGCCCACCACGCCCGCCTTCGACGCGCCGTATGCGGCTTGGCCAATCTGCCCGTCGAACGCGGCCACGCTTGCCGTGTTGATCATCACGCCGCGCTCGCCGTCGGCGGTCGCCGGCAGTGTCTGCATCGCAGCAGCCACCTGATTGATCAGGTTGTAGGTGCCGATCAGATTGATTTGCACTGTCTTGGTAAATTTCGCGAGCCCGCTTGCGCCTTCGCGTCCCACGACCTTCTCACCCGTTGCAACGCCCGCGCAGTTCACCAATCCGCGCAGTTCACCGAGCGCGGTCGCCGCTGCAACCACTGCTTTCGCATCCTCCTCACTCGTCACGTCACATTTGACAAAAATGCCGCCCAGCTCGCTGGCTAATGCTTCGCCGTCGCGAATGTCCGCTAAAACGACTTTTGCGCCCTTTGCCGCGGCAGCGCGAGCAGTCGCAGCACCTAAACCGGATGCGCCTCCGGTGATGATTAATACGGTTCCGGAAATGTCCACCTGTAACCTCTGAAGTTGAAATAGCGTCAGGCCGCATTATCAGCCATCGCATTCGTGATGAAAACCGCTACAGTTGCAAAAAATTGCACTATTCCGAAAGACAGAAAACAATCATGGCCCAGCCCTACCTCGTCGCAAAAACGACCGATACCAATACCGATGTCTTACTGCTACCCAAACTGGCCAACCGCCACGGCCTGATTACCGGTGCCACGGGCACCGGAAAGACGGTGAGCCTGCAAGTGCTGGCCGAAGGCTTTTCGCGCATGGGTGTGCCGACATTCATGGCTGACGTCAAGGGTGATTTGACTGGGCTTTCGCAGATGGGTGGCGGCAACCAGCGGGTGACAGATCGGGTCGCGATGCTGAAGCTGACAAACTTTAGCAACGAGCAATTTCCGGTCACCTGCTGGGATGTATTTGGTGAGCAAGGGCATCCGCTAAGGGCGACGATTGCCGAGATGGGACCGCTCTTGTTGTCGCGAATTCTGAACTTGAACGACACGCAAAGCGGCGTGCTGACCGCCGCCTTCAAGATTGCAGACGACAAGGGTTTGTTGCTGCTCGACTTGAAAGATTTGCGCGCGATGCTGGTTCACGCCGGCGAAAACGCCAGGGAATATCAGCTCGCTTACGGCAACATTTCTGGCGCCAGTATCGGTGCCATTCAGCGCGGCATCCTGACGCTGGAATCGCAGGGTGGCGAGAAGTTTTTTGGCGAACCGGCGTTAAATCTTGAAGACCTGATGCAGACGGTCGACGGCAAGGGTGTCATCAACATTTTGGCAGCGGACAAGCTGCTGAATAACCCGCGCATTTACGCGACGTTTTTGCTATGGCTACTGTCTGAATTGTTTGAATCGCTGCCCGAGGTGGGCGATCCGGAGCAACCGAAGTTGGTGTTCTTTTTTGATGAAGCGCACTTGCTGTTCAATGAAGCGCCGCCCGAGCTGCGCTCACGCATTGAGCAGGTGGTGCGGCTGGTTCGCTCGAAAGGTGTGGGCGTCTATTTCGTCACCCAGAATCCACTCGATATACCGGACATTGTGCTGGGCCAACTCGGCAATCGCATTCAACATGCGCTGCGCGCCTATACGCCGCGCGACGCCGAAGCCGTTCGTACAGCAGCGTCGACGTTTCGTCCCAATCCAAAAATCAATACTGAACAGGCAATCACCGAGCTTGGAACCGGCGAAGCGCTCATCTCGTTTCTCGATGAAAAGGGTCGACCGAATCCGGTCGAGCGCTGCTGGGTGATTCCGCCTTCGTCGCGTATCGGCCCGGTCACGCCAGCGGAGCGCGCGGTGCTCATCAAAACGTCCTTGGTCGCGGGCATTTACGACACGACGGCTGATCGTGAAAGCGCGTACGAAAAGCTCACAGGCCGCGTTGAGGCACGGATGGAAACCGCTGACAAAGCGGCAACTGCCACTGTTCCCGCCGCCACGCCAGAGACGAAAGGCGAACCCGGTTTCTTCAGCAAAATCGGCGGCATGATCGGCGATGTGATGGAGTCGAAAAACACACCGCACAGCCGCCAGACGGTGGGCGAAGCCGCGATGAAATCAGCGGCGCGGGCCGTCGGCTCTGAAGTAGGGCGTCGCGTGATTCGAGGCCTGCTGGGATCGATTTTTGGCGGGAAGCGGTAGGCGATACATATTCGTTACGCGAAGTAAAAACGGCGCCTACTGCAACCCGCAAAACACCACGCCGTCATCCGTCCAACCGAGTTCGTTCACCATTTTCTGATGTTGCATGAGGTTGGTACTGAAGCGATGATTGCCATCATCGACATAGCGCGGCACGCCCTTGAATGCGCGGTAAATTGGCACAGTACTGACCGGGCAAGTACCGGTAGCTGTTTTCGGGATCGCATACCCCTCAACGCCTTCAAGAAAAGGCTTGGCGTCAATCGCCGCGTTGGTTGGATTGAGGCTGGTCAAGAGCGTTTGATCGCCCGGTAACACGGTAAAGAAGTGCGATCCGCGTGTACCGCCGCGCGCGACGTTTGCGAAGAAGTGACGCTCAAGCGGCAGGGTCTTCAAATTGGGCCGAGCAAACACGCGAATTTCACTGCCGGTGCGCACCCAACCCGCAGCTTTATCGATGGCTGCCTTGTCGCCGTCACGACCGGTGAGGAAGTAATAATCGAGCGATGCGTTGTAGAACTCAGTGAGCGTCATGCTGACCTTCTGACCTGCGGGTAACACATCGAGTGCGACCGCATTGCTGTTTACCGGGCAACCCGGCGCGAGCGTGTTGTACGCATACACCGGCAGGCGCCCGACGAACGGCAACTGTGCTCGCGTCAGCACCATTCGCAAGGTGTTGCCATCGACAAACTGTGGCGTGATCAGAACGCGATTGATCGACACTCGCGTGTCCGCTGTGAATCCTGCACCGACCAGCGTCAGCGTTGCGCTGGCCGCGTCGTCACCGAAGTTCGGCGGCGTGATGCTGGTCAGCGTGAGCGGCGTGGCAACGCTGTTGAACGTGGCGACGAATTCGGGCAGCAGGTCGCCGACCGTCGTGTTTGTAGTGTTACCAGTGCCAGAAACCGTACCGCTCCAGCCCGTGAACGTCGTTGCGACCAGCGGATTTAGCGTCGCGGTTAACGCAGCCCCGTGGCGCACATAGGCGCTCGTGTCGCTCAGCGTCATGGTGGCTGCGCAGCCGGGAACGACCTGCCTGAACGGTGCCCATTCCCGATGCGCGCGCAATGTGACAGTTCGCGTGCCAGAAGTCGGCATTGCCACTTCGCCCGTCGTCGTGTTGTCGAGACCGTCAATACCGTCGAGCACAAAACGACCGACTTCGCTAAACGATTGCGGTGATGTGACAGCGTATTTCCAGTTGCCCGCCGTGGTGCGTGATACCAGCGGTGCGGTGCGAGATGTCGTTGCCCCGGTTGGGGGCGTCACGCTAACGCGCATGCCATCGGTCATGCCATTTCCGGTGACCGCTACGCCAATCGAGTTGCCGTTAAAAAATGTCGCTCCGACCGTTTGCGCAGGTACACCGACCAACAACAATGATGCGTCGGGCGCATAGCCCTGGCCGCCGCCGAACAACAGGGCGAGCCCCGTCCAGTTGAAGGTACCAAGATAGCCCGTTGCGGGCACGGCGCGCACGTCGAACACACTGTATTGCGGAAAGAGATTGGTCGATCCGGGCCACGCTTTGGCGCGTGGCGTGACGGTCACGGTGCCGCCCGGCTGCGCGGCATCCATGGCCGTGATGCTCATGAGCCGCGAAAAATTCGCCGTCAATACGGTCGACGCCAGAGATGTCGCGGGCGTTCCCAACGTACCGTCACCGGCGATCACCTGCCAGGTCAACTGCGGCGACGGAACCGCGCTCGCATCATGACTCCAGCGCGCGAATCCCATCGAGAAACCACCAGAGGTTTGCAATCCTGGTGGCGCCCACAAACGGTGAACGCTGCCGATAGTCCAGTTGTAACTGACGGGTGTGGTGACCTGCAAGCCGTCGACGAAGACATTTAGCCCCGCCGGATGGGTGACGATGGTGGTCGCAGTGGGCGGCGTGCCGTACAGTCGCGCGAGCGCATCCACGTCTGCCGTTGAATAGGTGGGTGGGTATCCCACGTCGATGCCGGGCGGCTTCGTTTCCATCGTCGTGGGATCAGAATAAGCGTTGAAGCCGAAGCGACCGTAATGCATGATCGACGCGTAGTCATAGCCATCAATCGTGCGCGAATAGAACGTCTGATCGCTCTGTGAGCGACGCGCCGGCGCGATGCGGTTCAGGTAGGTGTCGATAAAGGGCGTCGGGTCAACGTCCTGTTGCACGTGCAGCAGACCCATCGCGTGGCCCATCTCATGCACCAGCACTCCAGCGTCGCAGCCAGGGTCACCGACGATCAGCTGGCGGCCGCCATTGCGCCCCAGCGCGCTGGAACACGCTCCAGCGCCTGGCGTGACGAGGTTAAACGCAACATAGTCCACTTGCGCGCCACGCGGCACCCATTGCAGCACGCCTTTAAGCGCAAGGTTGACCCGTCCAATCGCTGCATTAATTACCGCCGAGTCGCCGCCGTCAATGACATACGGAACCTCGGCGATGGCCGACGCGTCGCGCTTCCAGAGCCCGAGGTCAGAGTCAACCGTCAACGCCTTGGCGCCGTCGCTGGCGAATGCCGTCAATGCCTGTTCGGCCGCAATGCGCGCGCCGCGCACCGCATCCTTCTGGCCAATGATGATGTCGCCCTGCGTGATGGCGTAATCACCCTGCTCGACATAGTTCACCCATTGACCGCGCCACAACGTCCGAAAAACTTCGTGACCCGGCGTCGGAGCTTCACCCCACGCCGCAGCGCCGATAAGAAGTGCGCATCCAGACATCAGCAGCGCGCGAAGGGACGACGGGCGAAACGACATGGCGGAATAATCCATTGATATGACAATGGAATCCTAGCATCAAAGGCGTCGCGTTTCGTGAAACATGCGACACACATCGTTTCAGTGAGTACGAACTACGTTGAAGAGTGACAGCTTATTGCCAAAATGGCGTTTGCTTCGGGGCTGGCACCGCATTTTCACGATATTCGACTTTTACCGTTTCATAGCGCTAGCCCTGATAAAAGCTAGCGTTCATATAAAAGTTGAATCCAGAAATTGATGCGCGAAAGGCATTTTCGACGCCGCACTGCGAAACGCGGATGGACGCCGCCGTGCGACTCCGACTACGCCAGCGCGAGCTCCGTATCCATCAACGGCTTCAATCCCGCGCGCGCCGTGATCGCGCAGCTCTCGATTTCTGGCAGCAACTTGGCGAAATAGAACCGCGCCGTCTGCAATTTGGCTTTGTAAAAATCGTCGCCAGAGTCCTGTTTTTCCAGCGCAATTTTTGCCATCTTGGCGAACCAGAACGCGAACACTGTGTGACCGGCAACGCGCATGTAATCGACTGCCGCCGCGCCAACGACTTCGGGCGTTTTTTGCGCGATGCTGCCGATTTCAAACGTGAGCGTAGCCCAGAGTTCGGCCGCCTTTAGCATTGGCTCGGTGAACTCTTTCATCGCTTCGATGCTTTCGCATTCTTCAGCGAAGTCTTCCATGATCGCGCCGAGCTTTTTAAGCGTTGCGCCGTTGTTACCGAGCACTTTACGGCCCAGCAAATCGAGCGACTGAATCGTGTTGGTGCCTTCGTAAATCATGTTGATGCGAGCATCGCGCACAAACTGCTCCATGCCCCATTCGGCGATGTACCCGTGGCCGCCGTACACCTGCATGCAATGCGAGGTGGCGATCCAGCCGTTGTCGGTGATGAAGGCCTTCACAATCGGCGTCAACAGCGCGACCATTTCGGCGCATTCTTTGCGCACCGCTTGGTCAGGATGGTTCAATTCTTTGTCGATCAGCAACGCGCAGTAAAGCGACAGCGTGCGGCCGCCTTCAGCATAGGCCTTTGCGGTGAGCAGCATCTTGCGCACATCGGGATGCACGATGATCGGATCAGCCGGTTTGTCCGGAGCTTTCGGGCCAGCTAACGAGCGCATTTGAATGCGATCTTTGGCGTACGCCAACGCGTTTTGATACGCGACTTCGGTCAGGCCCTGTGACTGCATGCCGACGCCAATGCGCGCTGCATTCATCATCACGAACATGGCGTTGAGACCCTTGTTCGGCGCGCCGACCAGCCAGCCCTTTGCACCATCAAGCGCGATTTGCGCGGTGGCGTTACCGTGGATCCCCATCTTGTGCTCAAGGCCGGTGCAGAAAATCGTGTTGCGTGCGCCCAAAGTTTGATCTGCGTTCGGGATGAACTTCGGCACGATAAAGAGCGAAATACCCTTTGAACCGACGGGTGCATCAGGCAAGCGCGCAAGCACGAGATGAACGATGTTTTCCGCGAGATCATGCTCGCCGGAGCTGATGAAAATCTTGTTACCGGTCAGCGTGTAGGAGCCATCAGCATTCGGCTCAGCCTTGCTGCGCAACATACCCAGATCGGTGCCGCAGTGCGGCTCGGTCAGGCACATGGTGCCGGTCCATTCGCCGCTGGTGATCTTCGTGAGATACGTCGATTTTTGTTCGGGCGTGCCGTGTGCATGCAGGCACTCGTACGCGCCATGCGTGAGGCCGGGATACATCGTCCATGCCTGATTGCCCGAGTTCCAGAATTCGTAGCAAGCCTGATTGATCACCAACGGCAGACCCTGCCCGCCGTATTCCGGGTCGCACGACAGTGCCGCCCAGCCGCCGTCAACAAACTGCTTGTAGGCCGCTTTGAATCCCGCCGGGGTCTTGACCTCATGCGTGGCGTTGTCGAGTTTGCAGCCTTCAACATCACCTGAATGATTGATCGGCAACAGCACTTCGGAGGCGAACTTGCCGCCCTCTTCCAGAATCGCCATGATCGTGTCGAGATCGTTTTCGGCGTGCTTCGGCAGCGCTTTAAGCTCGGCCGGAACATTGAGCAACTCTTCCATCACAAAGCGCATATCACGCAGCGGGGGGCTGTAGGTGGGCATAGTTCTCTCCTCTTGCAACAACGAAAAATGTGTCTTGATAGATTGTGCCGTACGACCGATTCAATTTATCGTTTGAAACACGTTTTTCGCGAGGGTTAGGTGCTTCGCTCTACGCAAATCAGGTGTTCGGGGAGCAAATCCGCTGCAAAACGAGCGGCGCATCGCCACCAATGCGGGCCATATAGGCATCTGGCGGTTCCCCCAACGGCGGCGCCATAAACGTCGCATCGACGTAGCGCGCCAACCACACCGACAAATAGTATTGCACGCCCCAAGCCCCTAATTCCGACAATGTCGCGTCGTCGATATCAGCGCGCCCAGCCAGCGTGCACGTGTGGACTTTGCCCTGATTGTGCCGGGCCTCGTGCACCAGTAGCAATGCCGTATTGGCGAGTCCAAGGTAGCTGATATTGGG
>JBDSYI010000091.1:0-18862 GCA_039925745.1 Casimicrobium sp.
AAACAGCCGCTGCCCGAAGTGTTTCTTGAAACGATTTTGAAACCACTCGGCGGTGGTGAAGGTTTTCGTTGGGAAGGCTATGACGACGCATGGACCGAGATCGTCGATAACGCGGGCGTGAAGCAGAACATGCAGAGCGTTCCCGGCGGCACACATTGGGGCGGCGGCGTGTCGGTCAGCGCGCGTGATCAGGCGCGCGTGGGGCAAGTGGTGTTGAACGGCGGTTTGCACAATGGCGCGTCTATCATCCCCAAAGCTTGGGTGAAGCGCATGACCGAACCGTGTCCGATTGCGCCGTTTTACGGTCGCTTGATGTGGCTCAACGGTGACGAAAAAAACTTCCCCGGCGCATCGAACGAGGCGAGCTTCATGGTTGGAGCGGGTGGGCATTACACATGGATCGAACCCGAGCATGACGCGGTGATCGTCGTGCGCTGGCTCGATTCGGCGCATGCGGCTGGGTTTATGCAGTGCGTGGCGGCGGCTTTGTAGCCCGGATGCTCGCATCCGGGTTGCGACAGATGCCTCCCGAACAATGTCATGCATGGCTTCGCTGCAGTTACCGGAACCCGGATGCAAGCATCCAGGCTACGGTTCCTTGGATCGCGGCTTCTACAATAGCGTTTTGCATCAAGGAATTCGCGATGAAACGCATTGTTATTGGTTTGGTCGCTATTGTGGCGCTCGCGCTCGCTGCCTGCGCGCCGCTCGTCACACAAAGCCCGAGTGGCACCTTCTCTCCGGTGAACGCGCAGGCGATGGACGGCAATGATCGCGTGCTGCTCAAAGGTGCGGATGTCGTGACCTACTTCACGAAAAACGCCTACACACAGGGCAATCCGTCGATCAAATCGACCTACGAAAACGTGACGTTTTATTTCTCATCCGCTGAGAACAAAGCGCTGTTCGACAAAGAGCCGACCAAGTATTTGCCCGAGTTTGGCGGCTACTGCGCCAACGGCGTGGTGTATTCGATCCCGTGGGGTGGCGACGCAGATACGTTCGAGATGATCGGCGGCAAGCTCTACATCTTCGGCGGCAAAGGCTCGCACGATGCGTTCATGCTCGACGTGCCGAAAAATATGGCGTACGCGAACAAATACTGGAAGGAAGAAATTAAGGGCAGCAATGCGTTCACGCACCGCACCTTACGCACCACGATTGGTCGCGTTGCGCACTACAAATCGGGCGCGGAGTTAGCAGCGGAAGTGGCGGCTGCGAAGAAGTAAATCGCCGGTCAAAGGCGCATCAGCTTTTGTATCAAAGCCCCACTGCGTTGGGGCTTTATTCATTTTTGAGCATAAATCGACTTCTTGAGTATTTCGCCTCCAGCCCCTGATCAGCTGTCATTTCAACGAAAAGTTGACCTGTCGAAGTGAAATCAAATTCTTTCCTGCAACTGTTGCTGCTTGGCGCACTGTGGGGCGCGGCGTTCATGTTCATGCGCGTCGCAGCGCCGGAGTTCGGTGCCTTCGCTATGGCGGCCGCTCGCGTTGGCGTCGCCTGCGTCATCATGCTCATAATTGTCGCGGCGCTGCGGCTGCCGCTCGAATTTCGCGCACGCTGGAAGACTTATCTTGCCATCGGCGGCGTGAACACGACGATCCCGTTCATTGCCTACAGCTTTGCGGCGCTTCACATCCCGGCCGGGTACAGCGCGATTGCCAATTCCACGACGCCGGTCTGGAGCGCGCTGATCGTGTGGCTGTGGTTCAAAGAAAAATTGGGCATCGCCAAGTGGATCGGCATCGTATTCGCGTTCGCGGGTGTTGTGGTGCTCGTCGGCTTACAACCGTTGGCGCTCACCCCGATGGTGCTGGCTGGCATCGCGGCGGCGATAGGCGCCGCAGCCATGTACGCCAGTGCCTCATTTTTGATCAAGCGATATTTGACTGGCGATTCCGGTTTTGCCGGGGCGACCGGCATGGTTTGGGGCGCAGCGATGTGGCTGGTGTTGCCCGGGCTGTTGTCCGCGCCGACCGTGATGCCATCGCCAAAAGCGTGGGGCGCCATCCTTGCGCTAGCGGTGTTTTCAACGGCTGCTGGCTACGCGTTGCTCTTCCATCTCATCAAAACCATCGGACCGCAACGCGCATCGTCGGTCGCGTTTCTCTTCCCGGCGTTCGCCGCGTTCTGGGGCTGGTTGATTTTGTCGGAGCCGATCACGTTCAACATGGTCGCGGGCATGGTAACCGTGCTGGTCGGGACCGCGCTGGTGTCGATGGGCAACCATAGCGCCGACGTTCATCGCCCGAATAGCGCGTGGGAGCGGCTGCGCGATCACGTTTTGCTGCCGTTCACATTTGCGCTGTTGCCGATGTTTCTGCGCCGAAGATTAGTTGCATATGTTCGCGGTAATCCGAATATTTTTCGACTGGAGAGTGCGGCGTTGGTCAGCAACATTCATACGCTGCTGCCTGACGCAGATGCAGAAGCCGCCGCCGCTGATCTGCGTTTCACACGGCTCACCGACTATGCCGATTTGTGGGTGTCGCTGACCCGCTCGGACGCGTGGATGGTGAAGCACCTTCAAGTCGATGCGCCGCAGACGCTCGATACGCCGGCCCTGTTCGTGACTTTTCATTACGGCGGCGGCTGGTGGCTCACCCGCTACTTGCGCGCTCGCGGTCAGCGTGTGTCGATTGTGATGCGGCACGGCCCCGCTCCGAGCGCCTGGTCTGAGCGCGTGGTGCTCTGGTTCGGTCTGTTCCGCATGCGGGCGATTGAGCAGGTGTGCCGGTCGCCGTTGATCGTGACGGACTGGGGCGGCGCGGCGCGCGCAGTCATGAAGACATGGAAGTCTGACGCCAGCGTGTTGGGGCTCGTTGATGTACCGCCACCGCTCGTGGACCGCACCGCCGCCGTGCCGTTTTTTGGCCGCACCGCGCAATTTCCACCCAGTTTGATTGAACTCGCCGTGCGCAAAAATTTGCCGATTCATGTCTACGTCGGGCAATGGAATGCCGACACTTTGCAGCCGCACCTCAAGGTGCTCACCATGCCCGCTGCCGCGATGCCAGCGGTGCAAGTGCAGGTGATTTCGGTGCTGGAAGCTGCGATTCGAACCCGGCCGGGTGGATGGCATGCTTGGGGCGATGCGCCGTTGTACTTTGCAGCGCCTGCTTAAAGGTTGACGCAAGCCGCGATTTTCGGAACTAAAACACTCGTTTTGGTCAAAAAATGCGCTCCATTAAGGCTAACTTCGTCAGAACTGTCCTATCGCTGTCACACGCTTCGATTACCATCGTTTGAAACGGCAACCACACGCGCACCTCGCGACTTAGCCGAATCTGCAAGCGCCTCGACACGACCCAATAAGCTCCTTCCCTCAAAAGTGCGCATGCAAACCAAATGGTTCCGCCCTGTTCAGACCAGCACGCTTGCCGTGGCTGGCAATAGTGGCGCGACCATCACAACACTAACGCCGCCGAGTGCCGTTGCGCAAGCTGAGCACGCGCTCATGGCGGAGGCGCTCTTGCGTGCAACCGTTGGCCTGCTTGACCGCGTAGATCCGATGGTGGTGGTCGAGCAAATTTGTCGTCAAATGGTTGACGCTTCGCCGCATATTCCGCTCGCCTGGGCATGGTTTGGCGATCCGCGCGCGCAGTCTTTCAACCCGCAAGTTGTGGTCGGGCCGGCCCGTGCAGTTGCCGGCGAACTTGTTATCACACGCGATTTTTTGACGCAAAACACCGATGCGCCGCGCTATGCCAACTGCGAACCGACCCGCTCATTTGAAATTTCGCCGCTGTCGTTGTATGGACCGTGGCGCCGTGCAGCTATGGAATATGGGGCACGTAGCGTGCTCGTCGTGCCAATCGCTGCTGCCGATGACCAGCGCGGATTGTTGACGTTGTACTCATCGCGACCGAAGTATTTTGAAGCGATGGGAACGGGGTTGTTCGAGGCACTGGGGCCGATTTTTCACGCGGTTGTGACCCGCGCCCAAACGCGCCGCGACGACAGTGCTTCCGATGCTGCACTGGATCGACTGACTGGTTTGCCGTCGCGCAGCCATGCCCAACGCACGATTGATGAGCTGTGGCGTATGGAGTCGGCGAGCGATAACCGCGGTGTGCTGCTGATCGCCAATATTGACGAATTTCAGCGCATCAACACAGCGTGCGGGCGTCGTGTTGGCGATATCGCGTTGCGCCATGTCGCGCATCTGTTCGAGCAGACGTTGCGGCGCAGCGATCTGCTCACGCGATGGAGCGGTGATGAGTTTCTGGCGTGGCTACCCGCTTTGCCCGGCAGTGTGGCGTTCGCGACGGCGGAGCAGTTGCGCCTGCGCGTGGCGGAGTCCTCGCTAGACGCGCTGGATGGGCTCGATTTGCCGCTGCATATCTCCATCGGGGCAACGCCGGTGCCGGCCAACAACTCGTTCGCAACCGCATTGGAGCGAGCGGATCGGGCGTTGACGCGGGCGAAACAAAATGGCCGCAATTGCGTGGTGGTGGCGCGCTCAGACGCGTAACGTTTCGACGCTACGGCATGCAAAAGCCGCTGACGTTACGGTTCGCTTTTCGCAGCGTTCGCGGCTGGCCGAGGCTGCATCTCGGCAAGTTCAATTCGTAAGGCTGCAACTTCTTTGCGTATTGCGCGAAGCTCGTGCATGAGTTCCCGCTCGATCGCCCGCTCTTCAGTGTGTACGCCTTTACCCACAAATAGCGCCGACACCGACGCTGTTACCAGCGATAGCACCGCGAGCCCGAGCAACACCACCACCACGGCAAAGGCGCGCGACGCATGTGTGCTCGGTACCAGGTCGCCGTAGCCGACGGTTGCGGCGGTGGTGAACGCGAGCCATAAACCATCGCCCAGCGTCTGCACGCGCGGTTCCAGCAACCAGAATCCGACGCCGCCCACCAGCAAAATGGTCATCGACAAAGCCAACGAATAGACCAGTCCGTTCCGTAAAGCGATGCTCAGATAATTGTGTCGACTCATGCAGCGAATCTAGCCTGATCTGCGGGCTAGATTTTGACCTGCGTCAATCGTATTCATAACTCCCCCGTTTGATTCAGTCGCTGGCGTATGATGATTTCAAACTTCACGCAGAGAGCATTGTGAAACTCGCGCTCCTTTCGGATATTCATTCCAACGTGCAGGCGCTCGATTCCTGCGTTGCTGACGCCACCGCACGCGGGGCCACCCAGTTCGCGCTACTCGGCGACTTTGTCGGCTACGGCGCGAACCCATCCGCCATTGTGCAGCGGGTGATGACGATGGTTGGCGCTGGCGCGTGGGCGATCAAAGGCAATCACGACGAAATGGCCTGTCATGTGCCGCCACCGACAGCCGTCCCGACGCGAGGCGAGATGACCGCAGCCTGGACGAACGCGCAACTGAGTGAAGGCGAGCGCGCGTTTCTCGACGCGCTGCCACTCACCCATCAGGACGGCTCGCTGCTGCTGGTGCACGCCAGCGCCGATTCGCCCGAGCGCTGGCGCTATGTTTACGATGCACGCGCGGCGGCTGATAGTCTCAATGCGGCGATCCGTTTGAGCGCAGACATTCGTTATGTGTTCGGCGGCCATGTGCACGAACAAACGCTCTATTACCAGGGGAGAGGGCACGACCTGTTGCGATTCATGCCGACGCCTGACGCACCGATTCCGCTGCCGCCGCATCGCCACTGGCTTGCCACGATTGGTTCGGTGGGCCAGCCGCGCGACGGGCGCACCGAAGCGATGTACGCCATGTTCGACCGCGATGCCTCGGCGCTCACGTTTGTGCGTGTACCGTACGACCACAGCGCGGCGGCTGCGGCGATCCGTGCCGCAGGATTGCCGGACTTCTTCGCTGATCGACTGGCGAAGGGCGAATGAAGCTGCTGGAGCCGGGTGCGACGCTTGACGGGTTCGTCGTCGACGAATGCATTCACTCGGGCGGCATGGCGCATATCTACAGCGTGCATTACGCCGCCACTGCGACCAGTGCACGAAGTGATCCCGGTTTTCCGATGGCGATGAAAGTGCCGCGCATGACCTCCGGTGATGGCGCGGAAAACATCGTCGGTTTTGAAGTGGAACAGCAAATTCTGCGCTCGCTCAAAGGCACGCACGTGCCGCGCTTTGTCGCTGCGGGCGATCTCGCACGTGTGCCGTATCTGGTGATGGAATACGTGCAGGCCAAACAGTTGCAGCACTGGCTAGACCAGGGGCATGAAACACGACAACCGCTTGATCCGGAGACCATCGCCCGACTCGGTGAAGCCGTTGCCCGCGGTGTGCACAGCCTGCATCAGCAAAACGTAGTACATCATGATTTAAAGCCCGCCAACGTGCTCATTCGCGATGACGGTTCAGCGGTGCTCCTTGATTTCGGATTGAGCTATCACGGCCACTATCCCGACTTGCTCGCTGAAGAATTGCGCAAGGCGATTGGCTCGCCAACGTGGATGGCACCGGAGCAGGTGGTCGGTGTGCGCGGCGATCCGCGCAGCGATATTTTTGCCATTGGCGTGATGCTTTATGAGCTAGCTACCGGCGAACTGCCGTTCGGTGATCCACAGACTAATGGCGGTTTGCGTCAGCGTTTGTGGATGGATCCGACGCCGCCGCGTGAGCACCGACCCGATCTGCCGCCGTGGCTGCAAGAGGTGATTTTGCGCTGTCTCGCGCCTGAGGCGGCGGCGCGATATCCGTCTGCGGCTCATCTGGCGGCCGAGCTTGCCAGCCCCGAGCAGATTCGCGTCACGGAGCGCGGTACAAGCATGAAAGGCACATCGCGGCGCATGCATTTCAAACGCTGGATCAAGGCCATCGGCATGACCTATAGGCCGAGTCCTCTGCCGTCCGTGCAAATCGACCAGGTGCCGATTGTCATGGTCGCTGTACCGTTTAAGGATGCAACCGATGCCGCGCACTTTTCGTTACGCACAGCCGCGCAGCGCTCGTTGGGCTCGCGGCTCGGTGCGCGTCTCGCGTGTGTCACCGTCATTTCGCCCTCAGAAACGAGTGGCACCGTAGCGGCAAAAAGCGAAGCCACTGTGCACACTCGTTATCTCGAGTTGCTGCGGCACTGGGCGCAAGGCATCGATACCGAAAAGCACCAACTCTCACTGCACGTACTCGAATCGGGCGACGTCGCGCAGGCGCTGATCGACTACGCGCGCGGCAACCACGTCAACGTCATCGTCATCGGTGCGGCCACGCACGGCCTCGCGCTGCAACGGATCGTGCAGACGGTGCCGATGAAGGTAGCGATGTCTGCTCCGTGCACGGTGATTCTGGTGAAGGCAGAGCTGCCGTTTAGCGCGCTGGCGTAGACGCGGGAGATTTGAGGCGCGACTGGCTACTTGATAGCGACACCCATCAGCACCCGCTGCGCCAGTTGCTTGGTGAGTACGCTCACGGCGGGCAGCTCCATCGGCAAGCCGTCAAACGCGCCGTCAATCAGCAAATTGCTCAGGCCGTGCGCGAAGCTCCAGCAGACAAGCGCAAGCGCTGAACCATCCTCGGCGTCGTGGGCGCGCGCTGCGGCGTGTACCAACCCGAATGCGCTTTCGGCCGCCACCTTCAGCGGCGGGAACTCGCTTTTGCGCGCGAGTAGCGGCCCGAACATCAGTCGAAACTGGGCCGGGTTAGCGCGCGCGCAACTGACGTAAACATCGGTGATTTGCAACAACCGCTCGCCGCTATCGGCTGCCTGCGCGCGCGTCGCCATCGCCTCGCTCAACCGCAAGAAGCCGCGCTCCGCCACAGCCGCGAGCATGTCATCAAGACTCGCAAAGTGGTGATACGGCGCAGCGTGCGACACCCCGGCCTGCTTTGCGACTTCACGCAACGTGATGCCCAAAGCGCCTTCGCGCGCCAGAACGATGTCGGCGGCTTCGAGCAGCGATTCGCGCAAATTTCCGTGGTGATAGGGCTTGGGTTCGGGTTCCGGTTCCGGTGTGCGTCTGCTGACCTTCGCGGGCACTGTTGTCTTCGCGGCTTTTACCGCAGGTTTACGGATGGTCGATTCGGCTTTTAGTGGCTTCATACCCTCAATCTTGACACGAGAAGGATTGTAGTGGAAGAATGCGCTAAATCTTTCTCCTGTAAAGATTATCAATTGAGGAACAAAAAATGCTCGCTTCCACGCTTATCGCTGCCAGCGCCGCCATCACCGGCTTGCTCGGATGCGTTCATCTACTGTTTACGTTTAACGGCCCGAAATTGCATCCCCGTGACCCCAACGTCATGCGGGCGATGGCGAACACCTGCCCTGTGATCACCAAGGAAACAACGGTGTGGCGCGCCACCGTCGGATTCAACGCGAGCCACAGCATGGGCTTGATGCTGTTCGGGATCATCTACCCCTACCTTGCCCTCGCGCAGCCCACCATGTTCTGGCAATCGCCGTTGCTAATTACGCTTGGTTTGGTGGTGCTGCTTGCTTACCTGACGCTTGCCAAGCTGTACTGGTTCAGCGTGCCGTTTCGGGGTGTGACGCTGGCGACGACGCTCTACGTTGCCGGTCTGATTGTCCACGCGCTTTGATGTGCAGGGCACAGCGGCTACCACCCATCACCGCAGGGTCAAAGGAAAAGCTCAACCGAGCATTCAGTGAATTCAACGCAGGTCGCCTTGGGCGTATCTTGTGACAGTTCGCAATGCAGCGCCGCCATTCGATGTACGGACATCATGCGCTTGCGGGCGAGCGGACAACGATCGCGTCGACCGCGCTTTGGCACGCACGACTGCTGCGACAACCGCCCGATCTACGCATACACCTTCACACGGTCGCCGTTACCGGCTGGGCGTGGAAAACCGTCGCAAAGGCGACGTAGAAAGATCGGAGTCTTTGTGGGCCACAGAACAACAAGGACTGAAGTGACGGCCAATACAGAACAGCAACTTTACGCTGCAATCACACTTGCACCAGGGCTAAGAGCACAAAAGCGTAAAAGTCAACCGTAGATGAAAATCGTCGTTGTGCCATGCACAGTAGTCTTTTCAATCAAAAGCGGATATCAAACTAGAAGGCTGAAATTGCTGGGAATCGCAAACGAAACGTGCTGCCGTGATTCGCGCCGCTGACTTCACTTTCGATCTCCAGCTTGGCGCGGTGGCGTTGCGCGATGTGCTTGACGATGGCCAGGCCCAAGCCGGTGCCGCCGGTCTCCCGTGATCGGGATCGGTCCACGCGGTAGAAGCGCTCAGACAGTCGCGGCAGGTGCTCGGCGGCGATGCCTGCGCCGGTGTCGCGCACTTCCACTTTGACCTCGTCGGTGACGGTCACGGTGAGCGTAATGCGTCCATCCGCTGGCGTGTAGCGCACGGCGTTGGAGAGCAGATTGCCGAGCGCCGAGCGCAATTCGTTGGCGCTGCCAGGTACAGTGGCAGGCGCGATATTTGCGACGAAGGTGTGCTTTCCTGCGGATAGCGCTTCGGCATCGGCCAGCGCGTCGCGCGCGATGTGTGCAAGATCGACGGCCACGGATTCAGGCGGAATCTGGTCGTTTTCCATGCGCGCGAGGGTGAGCAAATCCTCGACCAGTCGCTGCATATTGCCGGTTTGATTGGCGATCAGGTTCAGGTAGCGCGTGCGCTCAGCTTCATCAAGCGGCAAGTCAGTAATGGTCTCCACAAAGCCACCGACGACGGTCAGCGGCGTGCGCAATTCATGCGACACATTGGCCACAAAATCACGCCGCATGCGATCCAGTTTTTCGCGATCGGTGACGTCCCGTGTGAGCAAAAGGCGCGCGCCCTCGGTGCCATCATCGCTGCGTTCAAGATGAAACGAAATTGAGCGCCCCGAGAGTGCAAGCACCGGCTCGGTCCGCGCGTCATCGTCAAGATAAGCGGCGAACTCCGGCGAACGAATGAGCTGCGCAATCGGCTTGCCGACATCGCGAAACGCATCGAGCTCATGTATCACCAGCGCGGCGCGGTTGCACCACACGATGCGGTTCGCGGCATCGAGCAGAAACAGGCCGTCGGGCACTGCGTTGGTAATTTGTTTTCGCTGAACGATTTCGGCGTCACGATCACGCAGGATCTGCTCGCCGTCTTTCAGGCGTGAGCGAACGCTGCTCATGACGTCGTCAAATGGCTGCTGCACGGCATTCGGATCGCGCAGCAAATCGTTAGCGGCGCGATTGCGCGATTGCACTGCAAACGCAAGCCAGAAACAAAGCGCGGCCAGGCAACCGACACCAATCCACGGTGTCCAGACGACAGAGAGCAGCGCTGCGCATACCGTCACGGCGCCGACGATATGCGGCAATCGATTCATGGTTAACAGTTTAGCGGGTGGCGTGCGAGCAGATTAAGCCGCTGCCAGCGTTCGATCGGGACAGCGCTACGGCTTGCTCTTGCGCAACCGATAGCCGCCGCCGCGTACGGTCTCCACCAATGCGTCATGGCCAGTCGGTTCCAGCGCGATCCGCAGGCGGCGCACGTGAACGTCCACTGTGCGCTCTTCGATGTAGACATGATCGCCCCAGACTCCATCCAGCAACGCCTGGCGCGTCATTACGCGATCGGTGCGCGACATCAAAAAACGCAGCAGGCGGAATTCCGTCGGTCCGACTTTAAGCTCAGTGCCATGACCGGAAACGCGATGCGCAGTGGGCTCCAGACGCAGCCCCGCGACCTCAAGCGTTGCTTCGCCTGCTTCCGGTGCTGCGCGACGCAGAAGCGCCTTGATCCTCGCCATCAGCTCTTTTGGCGAGAACGGTTTGGTCACGTAATCATCTGCGCCGACCTCAAGGCCCCGCACTTTGTCGTCCTCGGCGGCGCGCGCTGTCAGCATCAAAATGGGCAGGTCGCGCGTGCGATCGTCCTTGCGCAATTCGCGCGCAAAATCAATGCCCGATTTATCCGGCAACATCCAGTCGAGCACGATCAGATCAGGCAACGCTTCGTCAACGACATCGCGCGCATCGAGCACTGCGTGCACCACTTTGACGATGTGCCCCGCGTGTTTGCAGTGAAGGGAGACCAGCTCCGCAATGGCGGGCTCGTCTTCAACAATAAGAATAGTGGCTGGCATAAGACAAACGTTTTATGACATGGATGTTACGGCTCTGTGACAGCCACTTGCAGTGTTCGTGCCAAAGTAGCTTTGGCAACAAAATCGGCTACCGACAAACGAAAGCGCGAATCGCCAGCGAATGTGTCCCGAAGTCCCAGGTGTAGCGCTGACTACGCGGTTTCAAGGGCTCGCTGACCGACATCCGCTGTAGTGCAACCGTTTCGCAGCCACACATCAATAAACGCCGCATCATTGATGGTGCGCAACTCGGCGTAAATCGCCTCGGCTTCGGGATAGCGCCGGCGCAAAAAATTGAGCCATTGTTTGAGTCTTCCAGCACGGTGCTTTTTTTCCACGCGAGTGGTGACGAGCGCCCAAAAATCGTTGATCAGCGGGCGCAGCGTTCGCCACGGCACTTGCGGTTCGCTGGAAGCCAGCTCATCGGGTTCTGTAAATGCAGCGGCTCGCACCGCCCACGCCAATCCCGGATCAACCACCATGCCACGACCAAGCATGATGTCTTTACAGCCGCTCACCTCGCGGCAGCGCAGCGCGTCGGCCACGGTCCAGATTTCGCCGTTGGCGACTAGCGGAATGTTCACCACCGCGCGGATATCGGCGATGCGCTCCCAGTACGCTGGCGGGCGGTAGCCGTGCGCCTTGGTGCGGGCGTGCACGACGAGCTCGGCTGCGCCCGCATCGGCGATCGCCTGCGCGCATTCTTCGGCGCGGGTGTCGTCGTTGAAGCCAAGACGCATCTTGGCCGAAACCGGAATGTGTGCAGGCACGGCGCGGCGCACGGCGGAGACGATCTGGCTCACCAACTCGGGCGTTTCTAGCAGCATCGCGCCACCGCCGTGACGGTTCACGATCTTGGCGGGGCAGCCGAAATTGAGATCAATTCCGGGCGAGCCAAGCTCAGCCAGACGCGCCGCATTTTCGGCAAGACAGGTTGGGTCGGAGCCGAGAAGTTGACCGCGCACAGGCACCCCCGCAAACGTGCATCCGCCATTCAAAAGCTCGGGCATGATGCGGATGAAGGTGCGCGCTGGCATCAGCCGTTCAGTGATGCGAATGAACTCCGACACACAGCGATCAACGCCGCCGACGCGCGTCAGAATGTCGCGCAGAACGAAATCCAGCAGGCCCTCCATCGGGGCCAAGATAATGCGTCCGTTGTTTTGTGTCGACGTTTCCATGGTTCGTGAGTTAAAGCATTCGCCAACGACCCGTGGGCACATCGCCGAGCGCGATTTCACCGCGCCGGATGCGCGTTAAATCCGTGCGCCAGCTTTGGCCATCACAGATGGACGAGAGAATGCCTTTGGCAAGCGACGGCGTAGTAAGCAACAGCGCGTTTGCATTGTCAGGATCGTTCGCAACTTGCACCGCATTGTGCAGTGCACTCGAAATGATTTCAATGGCGTCGTCCGGCGGCGTGGCGCGGAAATCGATGCACCACGTTTCCTCCACATCGACAGCGGCCAGGCGGCGTGCTAGCGCCGTGTCCGTGGTGAACACGACAAGTCCCATTTCGCGTGTCGACAGGCGTCCTGCAACACGCAATCCACTGCCGGGAAGACGCGGCGGTTGCAGTCCGTCCGGCGCGTCCGGCGCGCATGGTGTTGTCGTGAAGAAGTTTTGCGGCGTGAGCAAAGTCATCGCAGGCGCGCCGCCGAACTCATCCGCAGCCGACGTAAATCCGCGCGGCTTATTCATGATCACGGTCAGCGCGTCGTCCAGTTGCGCATGCGCTTCGGCCGACAGCGTGATCTCCGCGTCCAGTGCTGCGCGGTCACCGGGAATCGCTACAAAGCCGTTCACCGCTACCCACCCTTTTTCGATCATGCGATCTGCTTCGCTGCGTGAGGCAATGCCGCGCTGAGCGAGTAGTTTGGAGATGCGGATGGGTTCGTTGTTTGTGGAATCGGGGGCGGACAAAATGGACTTTCTGGAGGGGTTCACGCAGGCCGATCGTCCTGAGAAAATTTTCGCGCCTGGAGCGGTTGAGGCACGGGGTAACGTAAATTCGGCTCCCTCCCTTTTTACAGGGGAGGGTTGGGCTGGGGTACAGCCGTGGATTGGGCTATCGAGTCAGCCACCTGCTTACTCCTCCCAGCCCCCTGAAAAAGCGGGACGAGCCAATCGGACGAGATTTTCGCTAGCCGCGCCCCTTGCGCGCTACCAGCTCCCGAAAGAACTCAGCGACGCCCGCTTCCCCCATTTTCCTCGCGTCAGCCAGTTCGCCACCGTTGGTCGCGTACACCAACTGGTTCGCGGGCGACGCGATGACGATGGACGGAATGCCCTTTTTGATCACGTCGCCATACGGTATCACCACGTCAAGGTTCTTGTTGAAGCGGTTGACATCCACCTTCACAACCACGTAATTCGCATCGAGCAGCGCCTTCATCGCGGGCTTCTTAAGTTCGCCATCGAGCATCTTGCAGTCGCCGCACCAGTTGGCGCCGAACACGATCATTAGCTGCTTTTTTTCGGCCCTTGCTTGGGTCAGCGCCTTCGTAACCTGCGCTTGTGCGTCGGCCGATTCATCGTAAACGGGCGCGTCGGCGGCGATAGCGTGGAAGCAAAGAAGGGCGGCAAGGAGAAAGGCTGAAAGTGACTTCATGGTTGAAATACTGGGTTGGAGCAAGGCTAGAGACTACCCTAGAACGACAAATGCAGGCTTGGTAGCCTGCATTTATATTGCGTCGTTTCCCTAGTTCAGCAATAGATCAGCGCTACCTCGTCTGTTCGCATACGAGGCGTGCTTTCCGCAATTATTGACGAATCGTGGACTGCCACCCTGCCGCACATCCGCAGCATGCGCCACGAAAGTGCCGGGTGATGTCGTGAAACGGACTAACTCTGTTTAACGAGCGTTAAGCGCTGCGACGACGACGCGTTACGAATGCGCCAGCACCAGCGAGCAGCAACCCCAGCCCAGCGAGCCCAGCACCCGTCATGGTTGGCACTGGAGTTACTGCGGCGATGACCTGTGTTGGCGCGGCAAAGACTTGAACGTTGCCGTCAGATACCTTGTTCCAACCCGGGCAAGCCGGTGTGCAAAGGGTTCCGGTTCCATCTAATGAATTCCAGGTCTTCGCCGTGCCGTCATTTGCGAGAAACAGGAAAGTGCCGTTTGACCCGGTTTGGGTTGATCCGCTCAGGGCTGCGTTTGACGCGTGAAGCCGGGCACCTCTGAACTGATTGCCACCGTCTGCAACCGCAGGGCCGCCCAAAAAGAATTGGTAGGGAACGCCACCGTTCAACGGGATGTTTACCGTGAAATCAATTTGGTACAGTGGCAAAAAAGCACCGGATGCGGTTTGGTAACTTTGCGAATTTGTATACGTTACCGACGTCGCCGTGAATGTGGTTGAGATAAGGCCAATCGCGCCACCTGCTACGCCACCACGCAGAGATAGTCCAAGACTATCTGTCGACCAGACGCGTATTTTATTGACAACGTAGGGGCCTGTGCCCGGCAAAATGAAGTCATCGCCCGGTAGGTATGGCGTCACCGGCGGCGTCTCATCATCTGCCCATATGACGTTACTCTGGTTTGCCCCCGCAGTGTTGTTCAGGTTTGCAGTCGGCAATCCGCGGTCAAACACCAATACCTGCGCCGCAACAGATTGCGAAACTGCAATGAGTGCGCACGCAACTGCAATTCCAGTCAAATGCGTCGTCGCCCAGCGTGCGATGCCGCTCGCAAACGTGCTTTTCCTGCGTGTAGTCGTGTGCATAGTTCTCTCTCTATTTGAGTGGCTTAGAAACCGTTGCCGTCGCCGAAGTGAAAGCTGCTACGCAGCTGCTGCGCCAGGACCACAAGGGCGGTTCTGAGGCAAAAGTCGGCTACAGTGATACTTTGCATTGCCTGCTTCGATTTCGTGGAAGCTTTCCGGGGGTGGATTGATTTGTTCTCGGCAACTAAGGCAAAGCGCGTCAGCTGCATACGACTGATTCTGAAGCAGTATTAGTCGCTGCGTCTGTGCGTTGCCACACATTGGACGAAATGGCCCCTTTGTGTGGAAAGCTACGTTGTGCGGTGCGTGACCGCCGGAAAACGACTTACTACGACGGGATTTCAAAGTCAGACTTCTCAGCCACTTGGGGCGCCGCGTGTCTCGAACAGATGTGCAAGCCGAAGTTTGAGATAAAGTTACGTCGCATCGCGGGTGTAGCTCAATGGCAGAGCTGTTGCTTCCCAAGCAACTGACGAGGGTTCGATTCCCTTCACCCGCTCCAATCGGCAGCGTCGATGGTGGCGCATCCCTGATTCGTAATTTTCACTGTATGTCGTCGGTACCCGCTTCCCGAAATCATCCATGCTCTTGCGGCAGCGGTCGACGCTACAAACATTGCTGTGGCGCGGTGGGAAGCAGTGTGGACGACGCGTCCAGCGGTGACGATGCGGCGACGACCGAAACCGCGAATGAGTTCGAAAGGGCGCTAGCGCTGCACCAGGCGGGCCAGATTGATGACGCTGAGCGCATCTATCGAAGCGTTCTCCTTGCGCAGCCGGAAAGCCCCAGCGTCCTGCACTATCTCGGCGTTTGTTGTTATCAGCGCGGCGACTACTTATCGGCCGAGCGACACATTTGTCGTGCGCTTGCGCTCAATGATCACGAGACGATGGCCCAGAATAATCTTGGCCTCGTTTACCAGGCGTTAAAGCGGCCCACCGATGCCCTTGCCTGTTTCAATCTTGCGCTAGCGCAAAGTCCCGACGACGCGATTGCGTTGAATAACCGTGGCCTAGCGTTGCACGACCTTCGTCGCTTTGACGAGGCAGTGGCAGACTTTACGCGAGCCACGGTATCACGTGGCGATTTTGCCGAGGCGTTTGCCAATCTCGGAAAGACTCACCTTGCGCAAAAAAGCCTGTCTGATGCGTTGGCCGCCTGCGACGCTGCCCTCGCGCTGCAACCGCAACTGTCCGTAGCACACGCGTTGCGTGGCAGTGTGTTGCGTGAAATGCGTCGCTACGATGACGCGTTTGCGAGCTGGGAACGGGCGCTCGAACTGTATCCCGACTTCGCTGAGGTGCATTGCAACCTCGGCGGCGCATTGCATGAACTGCGACGCTACGAAGAGGCCGTGACGAGTCAAATCCGGGCGATGGCACTTAATCCCGACATGCCATACTTGCGCGGTGACTTGCTTCACGACCGCATGCAGTGTTGCGACTGGGATGGCTTCGCGGGTGAGTCCGAAATTATCCTCGCGGCGATTGACCGCAACCAGACCGCGGCACATCCGTTTACAGTGCTGGGCCTACCTGCAACCGCAGAACAGCAACAACGCTGCGCACGAACGCAGATTAACGACATGTTCGCCGCAACCGCGGCCCCCGTGTGGCGCGGAGAGCGCTATACACACAAGCGCATTCGTGTGGCCTATGTCTCCGCAGACCTGCGAAATCATCCTACCTCGCACCTGATCGCAGGTCTATTCGAACAGCATGACCGCGCAAAGTTTGAAATTATTGGAATCTATATCGGTCCGCCCAATGCGGATAGCTGGCGGCAACGTATGCAGCGTAGCTTCGATCAGTTCTTTGATGTCGCGACACAAAGCGACGAAGACATCGCACGTCTGATTCGCGAGCTCGAGATCGACATTGCTGTCGATTTGATGGGACATACCGGATTCGCCCGAACCGGCATTTTTGCCATGCGACCCGCGCCGCTACAGCTCAATTATCTGGGCTATCCTGGCACTATTGGCGCGCCCTACATCGATTACATCGTTGCCGACTCGACACTGATTGCGCAATCGCATCAAGCGTTCTATGACGAGAAAATCGTCTATCTGCCACACTCGTATCAAATGAATGATTCGAGCAAGACCATCGCCGTCGCGCCGACACGTTCGGCCGTTGATCTGCCTGAACATGCGTTTGTTTTTTGTTGTTTCAATGGCGCCTTCAAGATTACGCCGGACTTGTTTGATGTCTGGATGCGGTTGCTCAATAAGGTATCCGGAAGTGTGCTCTGGTTGCTTGACAGCTCATCGGCCGCAGTTCGTAACCTCAAGCGCGAAGCTGAACGTCGTGGCGTCGCCGCAGACCGGTTGATATTTGCGCCGCACATGGATTTGCCAGAGCACCTCGCGCGCCAGCGTTGCGCCGATCTGTTTCTGGATACGTTTCACTACAACGCGCACACGACCGCCAGTGATGCGTTGTGGGCGGGCCTGCCGGTGCTCACGTGTGCGGGAGAAACCTTTGCCAGCCGCGTTGCATCAAGCCTGCTTAACGCGGTGGGCTTGCCCGAGTTGATTACGTACGACAGTGACCAATACGAGACGATGGCCTATGAGCTGGCAACGCATCCAAAACGTCTTGTGGAAATTCGCGCGCAGCTCGCTGCAAACCGGTTGACGCAGCCGCTGTTTGACACCGTGGCGTCGACTCGTTACCTCGAGTCGGCGTACCGCAGCATGCACGACCGGCAGTGCGACGGACTCAAGCCCGACCACATAATCGTAGCCGCTTAAGGGTCGTACGATCGCTTCCGACCGGCGGGTGAGTGTCAGCTAAAAATCAATCGATTTCGACACACTTAAGCGCCCCTGAATGGCGGAGACGAAACGAAGTGACCGACAACAACCCGTCAATGAAATCGAGCACGCAATCGGACTTGCATCATGATTAACGCCCGCCGACATTTCCTGCAATCCTCCATCGCGCTGGCAATTTTGGCGACAGCAACAACAAAGGGAAACAACGCAATGGCCGCAACAAAACCGAGCGCTACCTTTGACCTAGTCGAAGCTGACGTCGCGACGCTGCAAACGTTGATGAAATCGGGCAAAACGACTTCGCTCGCACTGGTGCGGGCGTATTTGTCGCGCATCCGCACCATCGACAAATCCGGGCCACGGATTAATTCAGTCATTGAGTTGAATCCGGATGCGATCAGGATTGCGCGGGGGCTGGATCGCGAGCGTAAAGCGGGCACGGTACGCGGCCCGCTGCATGGCATTCCGGTGTTGATTAAAGACAACATCGCGACGATGGATGCGATGGAGACTACCGCTGGTTCACTCGCGCTGTTGGGCGCGAAGGCCCCGCGCGATGCCTTCATTGTCACCCGATTGCGTGAGGCCGGCGCGGTGATTTTGGGCAAGACCAACTTGTCGGAATGGGCGAACTTTCGCTCGACACGATCCACGTCGGGCTGGAGTTCGCGTGGCGGGTTGACCCTGAATCCCTACGCGCTGGATCGCAACGCTAGCGGCTCCAGCTCGGGCTCTGGCGCCGCCGTCGCGGCGAGCCTGGCGACCGTGGCGGTGGGCACCGAAACGGACGGATCCATCGTGTCGCCGGCACAGGCCAATGGCATCGTAGGCTTCAAGCCCACGCTGGGCCTCATCAGCCGCGACGGCATCGTGCCGATTGCGCATTCGCAGGACACCGCTGGGCCGATGGCGCGCACCGTCGCAGACGCCGCCACGCTGCTCACAGTACTCGCGGGCACGGACGCGCGCGATGCGGCAACCAGGGAGGCGACGCAACGTGCGACCGACTACACACAATTTCTAAATCGTGATGGACTGAAAGGCAAACGCATCGGCGTGGTGCGTAGCCAGTTCGGCGGCAAAAACGATCTCGCATCTGCGGTCGTTGAGAAGGCGCTTGATGTGTTGAAGGCGCAGGGCGCGACGCTGGTTGAATTGCCTGAACTGCCGAACGCGAGCAAATACGGGCAAAGCGAATACGATGTGCTGCTCTACGAATTTAAAGCAGACATGGCGGCGTATCTTGCCGAGTTTGCGCCGAACCTGCCAATCAAATCGCTCGCCGACATCATGGCGTTTAACGAGAAAAATCGCGATCGCGTGATGCCGTATTTCGCGCAGGAACACATGGCACGCGCCGCTG
>JBDSYI010000092.1:0-4177 GCA_039925745.1 Casimicrobium sp.
TTTGTCGTTAACGCCGTGACAGATGCAGACGATCATGGGTGAAATCAACTACTGTTGAGGAGCTAGGAGTGTTTGGTAATGCGAACTATTCGTAATATTGTAGTAGATTGTAGAAAATCAAGCAAACGGATTTGTCTAACCCGTTAGCGCGAGCGTTATCCGATAGGTGATAAACGACGCCAGATAGGCGAGCGCAAATAGATAGCTCGCCATCAGAATGGGCATCTTCCAACCGCCGGTTTCGCGTTTGACAGTGGCAAGCGTCGATAGACATTGCGGCGCAAACACGAACCACGCCAATAGCGAGAATGCCGTCGCGAGGCTCCAAGATTTGGCGATGATCGGCGACAGCGCTTGCGCGGTATCGGCACCGGTTGCCGCGAGCGCGTACACCGTTCCAAGCGCGCCCACCGCGACCTCGCGTGCGGCGAGCCCCGGCACTAGCGCAATGCTGATTTGCCAGTTAAATCCAATGGGTTGAAACACAACCGCTAACGCATGGCCCAATACGCCGGCGACGCTGTATTCGATCGCCGCGCCGGTCGCTCCGGGCGGCGGTCCGGGAAAACTGGCCAGAAACCACAGCGCCAGCGTGAGCACAAAAACAATGGTGCCGACCCGGCGCAAAAAGATCAGCGCACGCTGCCACAAGCCCAGCGCCAGATTGCGCACTGTTGGCCAGTGATAGGCAGGTAGCTCCATCATCAGTGGGCGCACTTGGCGGCCACTCGCCGTGAAAGTCTTGAGCACCCATGCCACCCCCATCGCGCCGAGGATTCCGGCACCATAAAGTGCCAGCAAAACGAGACCCTGTAGCTCCACGCCACCCCAAATCTTTCGCGCTGGAACAAATGCGCCGATCAACAGCGCATACACCGGTAATCGCGCAGAGCAGGTCATCAGCGGCGCGATCATGATGGTCACCCAGCGGTCGCGTGCGTTGCTGATTGAGCGCGCCGCCATGATGCCCGGAATGGTGCACGCGAAGCTCGACAACAAGGGAATAAACGAGCGACCCGACAGTCCGACCGATGCCATCACTCGATCCAGCAAGAACGCGGCGCGCGGCAAATAACCCGATTCTTCGAGGATCAGAATGAAGAAAAAGAGGATCAGAATCTGCGGAAGAAACACGACAACGCCGCCCAGCCCTGCGATGATTCCGTCAACGACGAGACTGCGAATCCAGCCTTCGGGCAACAGCGCCCCGAGCGACGTCCCCAACCAAGCGGTTGCGTCTCTGATTGCATCCATCGGCACTGTCGCCCAGGCGAACACCGCCTGAAACATCAGGAACAAAACGATCACTAAAAGTATCGGTCCGATCACCGGATGCAGCACCACGCGATCAATGCGGTCACTTTGTGTATGGGGAAACTGATCGTCAACGCCGAGCGTTTGCAGAATGCGGCGAACAGTTTCGTGATCGCCGGCGGTTTCGAGGGCTCGGTTCGATCCCATCTCTCCGTGTGGGAGCGGGTTAGCAGGCGGCGGGGCGTGGCTTGCGGAACTCACCTGGTTGTGTGAGCCACCTTCACCCAGTCCCGTCAAGGGAGAGTGTGAAGCACCGTATTGGCGTCCAGCTTCCAAGATCGCCCCGCGCCACGCCTCTTTATCTTCAATCAAAGCCCGCAGCGCCTCATCGCCGCCCGACTTAACGCCAATCGTTTCAACAACCGGCACGCCCAACGCTTTCGAAAGGGCGTCAGCATCCACACGCACACCGCGAGCGCGCGCAATGTCCGCCATGTTGAGCGCAACAATTAGCGGCAGCCCGAGCCGTTGCACAGCGAGTACCAATCGCAAATTACGCCGCAAATTAGTCGCGTCAACGACACACACTACCAGGTCCGGCTGCTTCTCGCCGCGCGCGCGTCCATTCAATACATCAATGGTCACCCGCTCATCTGGCGAGCGCGGGTACAGGCTGTAGGCGCCGGGCAAATCGAGCACGCGCACTGTCTTTCCAGCGTCGGTTCGCAGTCGGCCTTCTTTGCGCTCAACCGTCACGCCAGCGTAATTGGCGACTTTTTGTCGACTGCCCGTGAGCAGATTAAACAGCGCCGTTTTGCCGCAATTCGGGTTGCCAACCAGCGCCACTAACGTGCCTGGCGGGAAAAAATGAACCGTCGATTGGCTCATTGTTTGGCGGGCAGCACCCTAATGCACCGCGCCTCAGCGCGTTTCAGCGCAAAGGTGGACGCGCCAACACGCACGACGAGCGGATCGCCGCCTATCGCACTACGTCCAGTAACGGTCACCATTTCACCCGCGATGAAGCCAATATCTTCGAGCCAATGCGACCACTCGGGTACATCAGTCGGTGCGTGCAAAGCGGTCACGACGTAGCGCTGGCCCACGACCGCCTGGTCAAGGCTGAAGCTCAATGCGGAGTGCTCTGCGACCGACTGCTTCATCTTGCGACCAGACTGGCGGGCGCGTCAACAGTCCTAAAGCCTGCGCCGCGGCATGAAAAATTCGCTGCGTTCGCATCGCCCTGCGTCGAGGCTGAGCCGCCGAGCATTGATTCTGCTCGTGACGCTAACGAATTAAATCCAAATGGGGACAACTTGAAACCCGTATTTCCGATGTCAAGATCATAACCTATATGCGAACAATTCGTATTTATTTGCACGTCAATGTGTCAGTCTGTACGCGAATGTGCCAGTGTCAGTGCGCCCCGTCGACGCTGGCGCTGGAGAACTCCCCTGATTCAGAACCAAATTTAGATGCTTGTTTAAATGCTGATTACAAGTATTGCGAATCGTTCGCATTCGCTGTAAAGTTACAGTAGCGTCACGGGAAATACCACTCACTCCAAAAATGCCATGCGCAAAAAATGCCAGTCACTTCCGACATGACTTCAACTGAAACCGCGCCCGCAACGAGCGTTGACCGTAAACGCGCAACGCTCTCAGTACCAGCCGGTTCGGTCCCGCGCGTTGCCGTCGCGTCAGGTTCGGCGCAGCGAGCCCGTCTGGAACGGCCCAACGACAGCGGTGCTTCAGCTGGCCAGCAGCACGGCGTTGTGCCACTCAAGCGGCTGACTGCCGGTCGCAAGGAGCTAAAGATAGACCACGACGGCGCCACTTACTTGTTGCGCATCACAAAATCAAACAAACTTATTTTGACGAAGGCTGACGACACCCCGCGAGTCGATTGAACTTCCTAACCGTTTACCGCCGACCAGCCAAGCCGGATTCGCACTCCCTGGCGCTAGCCACGTCGGCACCCCCCTTACAGAAATCAGCACGTCACAATGCATCGCCGCAAGCAGCACCACTTGCCCAGGCCCACTGAAAGTTATAGCCGCCGAGCCAACCGGTGACGTCCATCACCTCGCCAATGAAATGCAATCCGGGCGCAGTTTTCACCTCCATGGTCTGCTGCGACAAGGCCCGAGTGTCAACGCCGCCCAGTGTCACTTCGGCTTTCTTGTAGCCCAATGTGCCCGACGGTTTCAGCGGCCACGCATTGAGGAGGTTGGCGACAAGATTCAGCTCGGTCTTGGTCCATTCCGCCAGTGGTTTCGTCGGCGCATGCGCTGCTGACCACGAATCACTCAAACGTTGTGGCACATGCTCCGCGAGCGCTTTTGCGAATGAGGTGGGAACAGGGCGGCGCGCACGAAGTCCATTGAGCCAGCTGGCCGCATCAACGCCCGGAAGCAAATCAAACAACACGTCCCCTCCCGGCTGCCAATAGTTCGATATCTGCAACACCGCGGGTCCGGATAATCCGCGATGCGTCATCAGCGCGGCTTCGCGAAACGCTGCATCCGAATCATCGCAACGCGCGAGCGTGTCGAACGCGACGCCCGACAGCATGCCGTAGCGTTCCATTTCCGGCGCGTCTAGCGCCAAAGGCACGAGGCCGGCGCGCAGCGCGGTGACAGGCACACCGAATTGCTTCGCGACCTCATAGCCAAACGCGGTCGCGCCGGTGGCCGGAATGGACAGGCCACCGGTCGCGATCACGAGCTTCGGCGCGTTAATCGTTCCGCGTGAAGTGTCCACAGCAAAGCCATCAGCAGAGTCACCAGTCGGGCGAATCTGTTGCACGGTCACCGGATTCATCAGCGTCACGTGGCCCTTTGCGCATTCGTCAAGCAGCATGTCGATGATCTGCTGCGACGACTCATCGCAGAACAATTGCCCCAAAGTTTTCTCGTGATACG
>JBDSYI010000093.1:0-3418 GCA_039925745.1 Casimicrobium sp.
ATCGAACACACGATCCTCAAAGCGAGCATGGTGATTTCCGGTAAAGACGCAAAAAATCGCGCGCCTCAGAGCGAGGTCGGCGCGCGCACGGTAGAGTGCCTGAAGCGCACGGTCCCCAGCGCAATGCCCGGCATCGTTTTCCTGTCGGGCGGTCAGTCAGACATCGATTCAGCCGCACATTTGAACGAGATGAACAAACTCTCGGGCAATCCGTGGCCGCTGACGTTCAGCTACAGCCGCGCGCTGCATTTCACCGCGCTCAAAGTGTGGAAAGGCAAGCAGGAAAACTACAAAGCCGCCCAGGCCGCGTTCGCCCACCGCTGCAAAATGAACTCGCTCGCCAGCAAAGGTAAGTGGACACTCGCCGCCGAAAGCGCTTAAACAAGCGTTCGTCCCCTCGCTGAAGATTCCGTCCACTGAGTGCGCTTTTCAGCGCAAATTGATCGTGCTAATCTGCGGAAACGCGCTCGGTTGAAGCGCGTCGGCGCAATCACCTGATTGCGCCGGTGTCAGAACACGGTCAGGACGTCAAAACGTGAATGATCGAATCAATTTCGTTCGTGCGTACGTTGTCAGAAATGTTGTCGTCGCAATAACGACGGCGATATGTTTCGCGTCTGCAGCTGCCGCACAGGCAACCCCCGCGTCATCACGACAGTCGCCAATTCAGCTTGAAGCTGCCGTGATCAACCAGGAACCGGCAGCAACGAGGGTTACCGTTAAAGCAGCGAAGAAGTCTCCCGGCGCGACAAGGCCTCGCGTGAAAGCACAGAAATCTGTTCCCGTGGCGCCTGCCCCGAAGCTCGAAACCAAAGTAGCGGCGCGGCAAGTTTTACGCAATGATCGCGCCGCTCGCCAGCAATTGGCGAGCGTCAGGATGGGAAAAAATATCTCGCCCAATATTATGCGGAATTTGCACGAAACCGCCACGAAACCGATGATCGAAATGGGCGACCGCCCTGCACGCCCCTGAGCCTCTGTGGCGACGGAAAGAACCGTAAATTCGCCGAGCTCGACAGCAAAACCGTCGCTGCCCTGTTACCCGAATTCACCGCGTTACGCCCGCGAACCGTGTGTGCGCGGCGCGGAGTTTTAATCGCGGACTACGCGTTCAAATAACAGCTCACGCGACGAAAATCTGCTACACAGCTTTTTGCTGTAGCGCCTACCGCATAGGCGCTAGAGCCAATTTATGTCATTACTCGACGCCAGATTAGAAAGGTCCCCCAGCAGAGAAGTTGTCATCCTGAGCATGGCGAAGGATCAGTGCGCCCACTAAAACGCGCTCCACGACGCTCAATCGTTGCCACCTGATGCTTCGCTTCACTCAACATGACAAATCGCCTGCTACACAGCTTTTTGCTGTAGCGCCTACCGCATAGGCGCTAGAGCCAATTTATGTCATTACTCGACTATTGCCATAACGCCACGTTAGCCCCAGAGTAGTGGTTTTTTCATGCAAAAGCTGATGGACGTTTTTTGCCTACCAGCACGCCACGTCGTTCACCGCAGCGAAGGCATCAAACCCAGAGCAACTTGTGGAAATCGGGCGTAGCGGGCGCAATCAATGGAACTCTTTCCCGCGTGCAGGCTCCCAAAAAGCTACGTACCTCAATCCTCCCTGCCTGGTGAAAGCGGTTATCTGTGAACTTACGTCGACGCGTCCTCACCGTGCTCTCCGCGCTGCCGGTAGCCTCAGTTTTCCCCGGGATGTTGCAGGCGCAAACCGCCAGCTTGAAGGCAACGCCGCCAGACTCGCTCGGCCCGTTTTATCCGCCGAAGTTGAACGGTGAGATCGATGCTGATCTCATCCTTTTCGGCAACAGCTCATACGCCGACGGCACTCCGCTCATGATCACCGGCGTCGTCCGTGGCACTGACGGCAAAGCGCTTGCCAGCGCGCAAGTCGAAATCTGGCAAACCGACAACACTGGCAAATATCGGCATCCCAATGACGACGGCGAAGGTCCCGCCAGGCGTGGTTTTCAGGGCTTTAGCCGCACGCTGACCGACACCGAAGGCCGCTACCGGTTCCGCACCATCAAGCCGGTTCTCTACAGCGGCCGCCCGCCACATGTTCACTTCCGCGTTGTCGCCAATGGGCGCAAGGCACTGGTCACCCAGATGTACTTCGCCGACGACAACAAAGAACGCAGCGGAATCTTTGGCCTTTCGGACGAGCGGGACCGGTTGACGGTCACACCGACGGCGCTGAAAGATGGTGAGCGCGATGGCATCGCAGTCCGGTTTGATTTAGTGCTGATATCGGCCTGAACTGGGGCCCTTCACTCTCAAGCGCGCAACGAGCAAATCCTAAACCACCCCGCGAGCGCGGAGCGCCGCTAACTGCGCCACCGTCACGCCAATCTCAGCCAGTACCGCGTCCGTATCCTCACCCAACGTCGGAGCACGCCGCATCACCGCCCCCGGCGTCAGCGAAAGCTTCGGCACCACACCTGGCGTCTCTACCGGCAACCCGTCGGCACTCGTTACCGAAACAATCATCTCGCGCGCCCGGTAATGCGCGTCCTCTGCGATGTCTTTGACCGTGTAAATGCGGCCACCCGGAACGTCTGCTGCGTCGAGCATCGCCAGCACTTCAGCCACGCTACGCGAACGGGTGAAATCAGCAATCGCTGCATCAATCTCCACCACCCGCGCCACTCGTCCGGGATTCGCTGCAAGCTCGGGGTCACCCCCCAAATCATCGCGCACAATTGCCGTCATCAACCGTTTAAAAATCGAGTCGCCGTTGCCGGCAATCAACACCTGACCATCGCGACAGGCATACGCGTTCGACGGCGCAATCCCCGGCAACGCCGAGCCCGCAGGCTCACGCACCACGCCAAACGCGCTGTACTCCGGCAGCAAGCTCTCCATCACGTTAAACACGCTCTCATACAACGCCACGTCGATCACCTGTCCCACGCCTTTGGGCGCTGCGGCACTCTTGGTGTTGTTGCGATGGTTCAGCGCCAGCAGCACCCCGATCACACCATGCAAACTGGCCAGCGTGTCGCCAATAGAAACCCCCACCCGCACCGGCACCCGACCCGGTTCGCCGGTCAGATGGCGCAAGCCACCCATCGCCTCCGCCACCACGCCAAAGCCGGGCTTATCTTTGTAGGGCCCGGTCTGCCCGTAGCCCGAAACGCGCAGCATGATGAGCCCCGGATTCGTCGCTGACAGGGCGGCGTAGTCCATGCCCCATTTCTCCAGCGTGCCGGGTTTGAAATTCTCAATCAACACGTCCGCTTCATTGATCAAGCGCTTGACGATATCGCGCCCCTCAGCCTGCCGCAAATCCAGCGCCACACTCTTTTTATTGCGCGACTGCACCTGCCACCACACCGACGTGCCGATATGCAGCAGGCGCCATTTGCGCAACGGATCACCCTCGCCGGGCGGCTCAATCTTG
>JBDSYI010000094.1:0-5110 GCA_039925745.1 Casimicrobium sp.
CGACGTCAGGAGTTCAATCTGGGCGGTCGCCTCAACGCTTTCAAGCAAAGACTTATGCACATCGGCCCGATGAATCACGGCGTACGGATTGCCAAATCGCTCGCGAAACGTGTCGCCGAGGGGAATCTCGCCGACAACGCTTGCGTCGATCGCGTCCAGCATCAGTAGGCGCTCGGTATACACGGCGCGCGCTCTGGCTTGTGGCCCGACGCCCAGCGCGTCAAATGCGGCAAACGCATTGGGGCCGAGCTGCACACCCGCACCGATTTCGCCAATCTCTGGCGACTGCTCAAGCACTTTCACACGAAAGCCCTGGCGCGCTATAGCTAGCGCTGCTGCGAGGCCGCCAATGCCACCGCCGGCGATGATGACCGGTTGGTCGATTGAATTCGGTTTCATAAGTCCTCCTTTATACAACCGCGTGGTCCGCTTTTGCGCGAGCAATCTCACGCGCGAAACCGGTTGCTTCTACACTTCATGCGTTGTTCATTCGCAGGAAAAATATGCAATACCGTCGCCTCGGCCACTCTGGCCTCAAAGTCTCTGAACTCTCCTACGGCTCGTGGGTCACCTACGGCTCGCAAGTTGACACGAAATCTGCCGTGGAGTGCATGGCCGCAGCGTGGGACGCCGGCGTTAACTTCTTCGATAATGCCGAGGCGTATGCCAAAGGCGCGTCAGAGACGATCATGGGCGAAGCGATCAAGCAGCTCAAGTGGCGTCGCGCGCAGGCGGTCATCTCCACCAAATTTTTCTGGGGATTGAACGACGGTCCGAACGAAAAAAATACACTTAATCGCAAGTACCTGATGCAAGCCATTGACGGCTCTCTAAAACGCTTGCAGCTCGATTACGTCGATCTTGCGTTCTGCCACCGCGCCGACCCGAACACGCCGCTAGAAGAGACGGTGCGCGCGATGAGCGACATGGTCACAGCGGGCAAAGTAATGTACTGGGGTACTAGTGAATGGAGCGCTGACGAAATTCGCGCTGCGTACGAAATTGCCGAGCGTCATCACCTGCACAAACCGGTGATGGATCAGCCGCAATACAACCTGTTCACGCGAACCAAAGTCGAAAAGGAATTCGCCCGACTGTACGGCGACATTGGCCTCGGCCTCACGACATGGAGCCCGCTTTCGTCGGGTTTGCTGAGTGGCAAATACAAGGACGGCATCCCCGCCGATTCGCGCGCGGCGCTGAAAGGCTACGAATGGATCGCCGAGCGCGTGATCGACAAGGCAAAGGTTGCAGCGGTCGAAAAACTGCGCCCGATTGCAGGCGACCTGGGCTGCACCGTCTCGCAACTGGCGCTCGCGTGGTGCCTGAAAAATCCGAACGTCTCGACTGTCATCACCGGGGCATCGCGTGTCTCGCAGGTTCAAGAGAACATGAAGGCGCTCGACGTGGTGCCGAAGCTAACGGCTGAGATCGTGAAAGCGATTGAGGCGGCGACGGCCGAGTAAGTTTCTACCGAACCGTAGTTTGAGAAACCTCTACCGTCGACGCTAGACGGCCCGGCCACATTTGAATGCCGCGAGACGATCAGCGATCTCGCGGCCCATCAAGGCTCGTTACCAAGACCGTCGCATGAGGTTTCCTGGGTTGCGCAAATTCGATTGACCCAGCCGCGAACGCGGCCCTTTTGCGCGCCGTTTTTAGCGGCAGGATTGATTTTTATTTCAGGTAAATCGCCTTTCGGTATCTCGCTCAGCGAGTACTCGATTTGCACCCATTTGCCCGTGCATGCGATCAATTGCGCCGGTTTGCTCAGGCTGTCGCCATCGAGCACGTTGCCGACCAAAAAAGCCGTTGCGGCGGCGCCGTTTGGGGCAAGCCTGGCCTTCGATGCCTGCGTTTTGATCGCGAGTTTTTTGCCGCTGACCCAGCCTTTGCCAGCGTACATCGGGCGCGCAGGTTTTTCGGTGAGCATCGTGTTGTCGCTCGCCCCGTCAATCAAAAACCAGCCGTTCTGGCTGGCCAACACACTCAGCTCAACGCGAACCACCATGGGACTGTCGGGATCCTCATAGTTTGCAGGTAGCGTCCCGAGAATCTTCGCCGTCGCCGACGGGGACTGCCGAACGTTGAGACCCGCAGGATCGGTTTCGTTCACGAATGCGCCAAACGCGCACGTAGTAGGCAGATCAGGGGCAGAGCCGCCCGCATGCGCCATCGCTACAAAAAAACAACTAGTCAGAAAAAACGCAATTCGCATCGTCTACGCTCCGGCATTGATCAGCACATAGTAGAACGTTGCGTTCACCGGAATGTGACTCAAAAAAATGCTGTAGCGATTTTTGGGGATCGTCTGGCAGCCAGCAGACCAGGTGTTCACCGTGCCGACGGCGTCAGAACCGCCGCGATGGATATACATCGTTGTTCCCGCGCCGGTTCGATCAATACGCGATGGGTCGGCGCTGGTGAAAAGTCCGTCGCCATCAGTGTCGCGCTCGACAACCTGTGTTGGGCCTTCGACAAAAACGCTCTTCTTGCCTTTTTTGATGCGGCTACCGACTCGAAACGCCCGGGCTCCGAGATGTCCGCCCGGTTTTTCGGTGTACTGATAGGTGCCTTGCACCAGTCGCCCCGCATCAAGAATGCCATCGCCGTCCGCGTCCATGCCTTCGTTTTTCTTATTAAGTGACATTTGCCAATACGCGTGCCGCAGCGAACCGATCGTTTCAGGTACGCTCACGCATCACAACGAGTGACGAGGTGGTTGCAAACGATCACCAGCTTCACAATCTGCTATCAGCTTTTCGATGAAATGCCTTCTGCTCGGGGGCTAAATGCCAATTTAGTCATTTCTCGACTTCCTAAATTTTCTGCGCTCAACCCCAATGAAATAAGGCTTTCACTCCAAAGCTGATCAGCTCTTACGATAGTTCGTTTTGCTCAATCTCACCCCCTACCGCAGGTTGTTTGCGGACCGCGAACTTCGCGGAATCATCCTGTCTTCTGTCCTGCCGCGTATGCCGATTGGCATGAACGCTTTAGGCCTGACGTTGCTGGTGCAATCGCAATACCAATCCTTCGCGCTGGCGGGGATGGTGTCGGCGGCCTATATGCTGGCGCTGGCGATTCAGGCGCCGATGATTGGGCGCTTTGTCGACCAAAACGGGCCAAAAGCGGTGATGATGCCGTTGGCGTTATTGCACGCGATGGCGCTGTGTTTGCTGGTTTTTTCGGTCGTCATTCAGGCGACGTTGCCGTTGTTATTGGGCTCAGCGTTTCTTGCCGGCGCTGTATTTCCACCGGTGTCGATGACCATCCGCGCGATGTACCGAAAGTCAGCGATGCCGGACTCGCAAAAGCAATCTGCGTTTGCGGTGGAATCGGTGATCATGGAATGTTCGTTCGTTCTAGGGCCGTTCCTGGTCAGTCTGGCGGTGATCGCCGGAACGCCAGCGTTTGCAGTGGTCGGTTCGGCCGCATGCGTGATGATCGGCGTGTGGCATTTTTCGCGCTCGGGCGCGCTCACGCGGTGGGGCACGGTGGAGCGCGGCGTTCAGCGGCACCTGCTCGGACCTCTGAAGTTTTCTGCGGTTCGGCGTGCGCTCGTTCTATCGTTTTTATTTGCAATCGGAATTGGTTTGAACGAGATTTCGCTGCCCGCGTTTGCAACCGAGAACGGCGCCCCAGGCAATGTCGGCTGGTTTTATGCTGCGATCAGTCTGCCAGCGGCCTTCACGGGTTTTGCCTACGGCACGCGACACTTTGCGTGGCCGCTTAATCGCCAGATTTTGGTCGCGGGATTGTGGATCGCGGTGGGCTCAGTGCTCATGGCTTTAGCCATTGGGCCGTGGACATTTACGCTAGGTTGCGCGTTTATGGGGCTCGCTATTGGGCCAATGATTACCGCGCTATCGTTGCAGCTAGGCAAACTTTCGCCCGCCGAATATTCAACGGAGGCGTTCACGTGGAGCATGACGTTGTTCATGATCGGCTTGGGGTCTGGACTGTGGGCGGGCGGTGTGATGATTGAGCAATTCGGCGCGGCCAGTTCGCTATTTGCGTCCGCGCTGTTGACGTGTATGGCAGCAGTCGGCTGTCTGGCAGTGCCCGAAGTGACCAATGAAACTGATCCGCTCTAAGTGTCGCTGCACCATCAATTTATGACCACACCACAACAACACCGCCGCGCAATCTTACTGATGATCGGTGCCACATTTTTGTGGAGCATTGCGGGCGTTTTCACACGCCACCTCGACAGCGCGAAAAGCTTTGAAGTCACTTTCTGGCGCAGCTTCTTTTGCGCGCTGACACTGATTGTGTGGTTTGTGTATTCGCGTGGCGTGACGGGCACCCTGGCCTATGTGCGGGCCAGCGGTAAAGGCGGCGCAATTTCGGGGCTCATGTGGGCCGTGATGTTCACCTGTTTCATGATCGCGCTCACACTGACGACCACGGCCAACACGCTGATCGTTAACTCGCTGTCGCCCCTCTTCGCTACGATCCTCGCCTGGGCCGTTCTTAAATCGCCGATTGCGGCGCGCACCTGGTTCGCCATTGGGGCCGCGCTCGTTGGCATGATCATCATGTTCGCCAATCAGGCGCAGGGCGGTGAAGGCGCGTTGCTAGGCATGTTGATCGCGTTCGGCGTGCCGGTTGCCTCGGGAATCAACATCGTGACCCTTAAAAAAATCGGTGCGCATGTCGATCTCGCACCGGCGGTGTTGATTGGCGGATTGATCTCATGCGCCGTGACATTACCGCTATCGCTACCATTCGCAGCGAGCGGCAAAGACGTGTTCCTGCTAGCGATCTTGGGAATTTTTCAGCTCGGAATCCCTTGTGTGATGATGGTACGGGCAAGCGCCCATTTGTCCGCGCCCGAGGTCGCCCTTCTGGGATTGCTCGAAGTGCTGATGGGGCCGCTATGGTCGTGGCTCGGCGCGGGGGAAGTGCCAGCGGGTTCTACGCTCGTCGGCGGTGCAATTGTGCTGGCGGCGCTGGTGGCCAATGAGCTGGTTCCCAGGTCGGCACCACTGGCTGCGGCGCAAACCAAAACTGGAGGGATTACATGAAGCTATACGGATCGAGAAATTCACGCTCGCTACGCTGCGTCTGGGCACTTGAAGAGGCCGGTGCCGAATACGACTATCAG
>JBDSYI010000095.1:0-2666 GCA_039925745.1 Casimicrobium sp.
CTCCGCATCAGGATATTGCGCTGCGAGCGCACGATCCATTCCGCGCAACACCACCAGGTTCAACCCATTATTCGGCATCGTCACCCATTGCCGAACGAACGGTTCAATACGCGACGCAACGGCGGGCTTGCGGCGAACGTATTGAAATTGATCGCCTGCGGCGGCGAGAATGGCGATGGATTTGGGTGCAGACGTGCTGGGCGAAAGGGTCGCGTTGACTGCCGTCTGAGCGAAAGACGTGGTCGTGCTTTGCGAAAGCAGCATCCACATGAGCCACAAGACTGAACGAGTTGGAATGCATTGCATTGTTGTCTTTCTGTGTTGCATGTCGATGCTCCTGGCGACAGCCAGATTCTGTCGCAACTTTGGATTTGTCGTTATTGTGGACAGGGTGCTTAACCAACCCCACCCATTTACTCTCCGCCCGTTTGGCACGTATCGTCAGGGCGTAACGCTTGCCGAAATTGTTTCAGAATTTCCTCTTGCTGAATGCGGGAATCATTGACCATTCTTCGCGCGGTCTCGCGTTCACGTATCGATACGTCATATTTTTGTCTCCTCCGTAAGGGCTTGGTGCGACTTGTGCGGGCTGGCATGCAACGATACAGATTAAGCGGCTGAAAACTCAGCGCTTTTTTTAGACCTATAGCGCGAAAATGGCAAATAGCGACGAGCGAAGAGCGGGATCTCCCCTGCATATTACCGTGGTAATATGCACTTCTTCCGTTTGGAGTTTGGTATGGACTCATCAAGCACTAATGTCGTGCCAACCGTTGCATTAGAAACGCGCGTCACATCGCAAGGTCAGGTGTCGGTGCCTGCGGCGATTCGGCGCAAATTGGGCGTTGAACCGGGCAGCACGCTGCAATGGACGTTGCGTGGCGATGAGGTGGTTGTCAAACGCCGTACCGGTTCGACATTTGATGAGATGCACAAAATATTATTTCCTAACGGACCACCCAAGCGGCGCTCCCTGAAGGAAATGGACGAGGGAATCGCGCAGTACATGCGTGAAAAGTATGCGCGCGGTTGACACCAATCTTCTCGTCCGGGTGCTTGCCAAGGACGATGCAAAACAAGAGAAAGCCGCCCTGAAATACATTGCGGGCGGCGTTTGGGTTCCGCTAGTTGTGTTGGCGGAAGTGATTTGGGTGATGCGGACGGTATATGGCTGTGACCGTGCGCAACTCTACGGGTTCGCTGAATTGCTTTTGGGTCACGACGATCTGCAATTTGAGAATATCGATGTGGCGCAGCGCGCGCTCGACGCGTTTAAGCAGCACCGCAAACTCAATTTTTCCGACTGCCTCGTGGTTGAAATCGCGCGCAAACAGGGCCATAAGCCACTGGCTACGTTTGATGTAGCCCTGTCAAAAATTGATGGTGCGTACCGGGTGATGACGTGAGCGCTCGCCCCCGCATCGCCGTCCTCCTCTCCGGTCGCGGCTCCAATCTGGCTGCACTTCTGCGTAACGATTGTGGTGGCGACATCGTCGTCGTTGGCAGCAACAAGGCGGAAGCAAAAGGCCTCGATATCGCCCGCAACGCGGGCATCAAAACCTTTGCTATTAGCCACAAAGACTTCGCCACGCGCGAAGCGTTTGATCAGGCGTTGGTGGATGCATTGAACGTTCACCGCCCCGATCTGGTCGTATTGGCTGGGTTTATGCGAATCCTTACGCCGATATTCACTAACGCCTATGCAGGTCGCCTGATCAATATTCATCCTTCATTGTTGCCCAGTTTCCCCGGTGTCGACACCCATGAACGCGCGCTCGCGGAGGGCGTCAAACTGCATGGCTGTACGGTGCATTTTGTGACGCCGGTGCTGGACGCCGGCCCGATCATCGCGCAGGCGGCGGTGCAGGTTGACGATGACGACACGGCCGAAACTTTGGCTGCGAGAGTGTTGCTGCAAGAGCATCAAATTTTTCCGTACGCGGTGCGCCTGTTTTGCGAGAGACGTTTGCAGGTTGAGGGCCAGCGCGTCAGAACGTTGCCGAAATCTGCTGCGAGGGACATCGACAGCGCGAATGCCCGCGTTTAGCGAAGTTCATGTCCGACGCAGCCATTCAGGCACCCGCCGATTCAACTTTGCCTAACGGCTCATTGCCCCCGTCGGACGGATCGGAGGATGGGCGCTATTCGCTGGCGCGTGGACTGAAGAAACGGCGAGGCCTGTTCTCTACGTCGAAGCGCAAATTCGCCGGGGCGCTGATTGCGTCATTGCTGGTTCACCTGATCTTGGGCGCGTTTGTCACTGTCGAACCGCCGGAAGAAAAGATGTTGCCGCTGACCGCGCGGTTTATGCAACTGCCCCCACCGCCGGTGCCTGTAGCCGCTGCGAAACCGGCACCGAAAGCCAAACCCAAAACCGCGAAACCGCGCACGATCACGGCAACGCAAGCGCCGGTCGCCATTGCTGTCGCCGAGCCAGTGGTTGAGTTCATCCCGGAACCGGAACCCGAGCCAGCAGTCGCACCGGTCGTCGAGGAAGCTAAACCCGAGCCGATTCCAGAGCCAATCCCAGCACCGCCGCCCGTCGTCGAGCCGCCGCCTGCGCCGCCGCCCGAACGCATGCCGCCGAAAAAAATCGAGCTGGGCTACACCGCCTATCTGGGAGAGCAAAAGTTTGAGGTCGGCCCAATCAACCTGACGTTCACGCA
>JBDSYI010000096.1:0-3697 GCA_039925745.1 Casimicrobium sp.
TTTATCGTATCTGACCGGTGCGTTGATCGGCATCCTTGGGGCAAGCGCCAAAATTGCGCCCATGTGGCTGACGCTAAGCCACATGATCCCGACGATTATCAGGACTCCAAGGCCGACAACCCACGTCGCGATGAACCAGGCGCGACGGGTGAGCGGCCGCGCAGGACCGGCATTCGTCATTGCTAAATGGGTTGGCGGGCCCGGCTAGCGCGGCATCAGCGAAACAGGATCCAGCGGTCGGCCCTGACGGCGCACTTCGAAGTGCATTTTGTTGCCCGCTGAATCGCCCACCTCGGCGAGTTTCTGCCCGATCAAAACGCGTTGCTGCTCCTTGACCAACAATTTGTCAGTGTGGAAATAAACGCTGACGGTTTCTTTGGCGTGACTGATGACGATCATCTGACCGTAGCCGCGCGGCTCTTTGCCGACGTAGATGACTTTGCCTGCTGCCGCAGCAACGACCGGCGTTCCGGCACTGGCGGCGATGTCGATACCCTTCATGGGCGCTTTGTCGTTGAATTTGCTGGCCACTTTTCCGGAAGTCGGCCAGGTCCAGGCGATGCCGTCGTGCTCAACGCCGGTGCCGGGTCTAATTTCAATTTCAATTGGGGTGGCTGGCGCGGGAACTGGGGTAACCGCGCCAAGCGGTGGCGGCACATTAGTGACTGACGCAGGCCCCGACCCAGTCAGCGGTGGTGGCGACGCTGGCGTGCCCTCGCCCTGTTTCATGACAGCCAGCGATGCGTCGCTGTACTGCACCCGTTGCGATTTCGGCTCGCGCTTGAGCAATGCATCAACGGGCGTTTCGACCGGCGCGACTGGGCTGAAAACAGGCGATGGCCCCGACGGTGGCAATCCACCGGGAGGCAGCGCCTGCCCTTGAATCACACCAGCCGACGGGATCGGCGTGAGTGTTGCGCTGGGAGCAACGGGCAATGGCATGCCCGACGTGCTGGTCGACGGATCAGTCGGCGGCTGCAAGCGCAGTACTTGACCGTCACGCAGCGGCTGTGTCGTAAAAATATTGTTCCACGCCGCCAGTTCGTTGATATCTACCTTGTTGACACGGGCGATGCCGTAGAGCGTCTCGCCGCGCTGCACGACGTGAAATTTCGAACCCGCGGTGTTACCCGGCAGCGCTGGATTGACCGGCATGACGGCGATAGGCGCTGGCGGCAAAATCTGCGGCTGAGGAGGCTGTGTCGGCCGCGCAGTGCGATCCTGCACCGGCGCTGGGACGCTGGTGGTGCACCCGGAGACAATGGCGAGCGCTGCCGCCGCGAGAAGTAATTTTGAAATCTGCATTTATTCCTGTCCTGTCTTTAGCGGCACGAAGACCACCTCATCAAATGCGGTTTGCTGGAAACTGTCGCCCGTACGTGTGACCAGCGTCAGCCGCTGCCGTTCGGGCGAACCCAGTGGAATCACCATGCGCCCACCATCGGCCAAGAGGCCTAATAAATTCGGTGGTATCTTGCCCCCGCCCGCAGCGACTGCGATGGCGTCAAACTTAACCACGGTCGACGCCGCTTCCTGACCATCGGCATTGCGCACTTTAACGTTACTGACGCCAATGCTCGATAGTGTTTGCCGCGCTTTGGCAGCTAGTGCACCGATGCGCTCAATGGTGTACACCTCGCGGGCGAGCCGGGCGAGCACGGCCGCCTGATAGCCGCAACCGCCACCGATTTCGAGCGCAAGATCAATCGCTTTCCCGGCGCGCAAAAGCTCACAGGAACGGGCAACCGAAAACGGCTGCGAAATGGTTTGCCCGAATCCGATAGGCAGCGCGGTGTCTTCATAGGCCCGACTTGCCAATGCATCCTCTACAAATAGATGTCGAGGCACAGCCGCCATCGCAGCGAGTACGACTTCATCGCGAATGCCCTGCTCGCGAAGCCGCGCAATCATGCGCAAGCGCGTACGCTCCGAAACCATGCCGAGGCCCGCCGCTGAGCGGGAAGGACGCGCCGTAGCGTCGCTCACGAAAGCCACGCCTTGACCAAAGGCAGCGCGTTGTATTGAGTGAGGTCAACGGAGATCGGCGTCACCGAAACATAGCCTTCGGCAATCGTGCCAAAGTCGGTGTCCGGGCCAGCATCGGCGGCCTTGCCCACCGGACCCACGCGATATTCGACAACGCCTTTGTCGTTAACTGTTTTCACGGCGGGTTCCGCTTGATGGCGTCTGCCTGTTCGCACGGTGCGAACGCCCTTGATCTCGGCATAAGGCACATTCGGAACATTCACATTAAGTAGCCACCGCGTTGACGGCAAACTCTTTTGGTATCGCGCTACGATGTCGCGAGCGACTTGCGCCGCGGTGTCATATCGCGTCGCCGGGCGAGCCGCGAGCGACACCGCAATGGCCGGAATACCCAACAAAAAACCTTCCATCGCCGCACCCACGGTGCCCGAATAAATCGTGTCGTCGCCGAGATTTGCGCCGTCGTTGATGCCAGAAACCACGAGATCGGGCCGAAAATCAAGAAATGCCGTCACCGCCACGTGCACGCAGTCCGCGGGCGTCCCGTCCATAAAGTAGAACCCGTTGTCCGCTTTCGTGATGGTGAGTGAGCGATCAACCGTGAGCGAGTTTGAGGTGCTGCTGCGATTGCGGCTGGGTGCGAGCACAGTGACTTCCGCCAGCGTCGACAGTGCGTCAGCCAGAGCGGCAATGCCCGGCGAGTCGTAGCCATCATCATTGGAAACTAGAATCTTCACTGTCGAGAATTATAGAGAGCCGTTCTTGCACAGAACGCAGGGCCCAATTAACCAACCTCATCCTCAACAGCACACGCATCACCTAACTAGGAACGCAGCCTATGCGTTTTTGTTGTTGGCGGTCGCCTTGCCGTTTCTAACGTTGCTGTTCACGATGCTCTCGGCGGACGCCAGCGGGCTCTGGATGCATTATGCAGCGACCGTGCTGCCCACGTATGTGGCGAATTCGGTGGTTCTTGGCGCATCAGTGATGGTGCTGGCGAGCGTCATGGGCGTCGCCTGTGCGTGGCAAATTGAGCGATATGAATTTCCTGGACGCCGAATATTGTCGTGGGCTTTGTTGTTGCCGATGGCCATGCCTGCGTACGTCGCGGCGTATGCCCTGACCGATTACCTGCAATTCAGCGGGCCGATACAAACTGCGCTGCGGGAGAGTTTCGGCTGGGTCAAGGGCGATTACTGGTTCCCGGAGCTGGTGTCGATGCCCGGTGCGATCACGGTGTTTAGTTTGACGCTTTATCCCTACGTTTACTTGCTGGCACGGGCGGCGTTTGCTGAGCGCGGCTCCGAACTCTATGAAGCGGCCCGTACGCTCGGACTGAACCCTCGCAGCGCGTGGTGGCGAGCGGCTTTGCCGGTCGCTCGACCGGCGATTGCCGGGGGCGCGTTGCTGGTGCTGATGGAAACGCTGGCTGATTTCGGCACCGTAAGTTACTTTGGCGTCGAGACCCTGACCACAGGCATATATCGGGCGTGGCAGAACATGGGCGATCTCGTTGCAGCAGCACAACTGGCGGGCGTTTTGCTATTGGCTGTGTTGCTCCTGGTTTGGCAGGAACGCCGCAGCCGTAGTCGCGCACGCTACGCCAGCACGCGGGCACGCGGCCAGCGCATGGGCTTTGCGCTTTCGCCGGGCAGAGCCTGGTTACGGACGCTGCTTTGCTCAATCCCATTGCTATTGGGATTTGTGCTTC
>JBDSYI010000097.1:0-2194 GCA_039925745.1 Casimicrobium sp.
CGTTGATCCTCGCCGCGCAGAAACGTCTATTGACTCATTGCAACGCGTTATCGCGCGGTGAGTGGCGACCGCTTGATACGATGCTTCCGGTGCTGCATGGTCAGCGAATGGGTGTCGTTGGGCTCGGCGAAATCGGCGGACGTGTCGCCAATATCGCGAGTGCGTTCGGCATGGAAGTCGTCACCTGGTCGCCGAACATGACGCCCGAGAGAGCAGCGGCGAAGGGCGCGACGTCCGTCACATTCGACGAGCTGATCACAACGTCACACGTCATCACCGCACATCTGGTGCTCGGTCCCGCGACGAAGGATTTATTCGGCGCTGCGCAGTTCGGCGCGATGCGACCCGACGCTATCTTTGTAAACACCTCGCGCGCCGGACTTGCTGACGAAGCGGCACTCGTCACCGCATTGAAGGCTGGCCGTCCAGCAATGGCGGCGCTTGATGTTTTCAGCGAAGAGCCGCTGCCGATCACGAACCCATTCATCACCTTGCCCAACGTCGTGCTCACGCCGCATCTCGGCTTCGTCTGCGAACCGGTGTTTCGCAAGTTCTACAGCGACGTCGTCGAAGCGCTGAATGCCTGGCTGGATGGCAAGCCGCTGCCGCGCGTGCTTGCAGCATGATGACCTGGTGTGTTGCCTGATTAATTAGACTGAAAATTTCGATTGAACATCGCACGTGGGAGTCGTTCAGCTTTAGCTTGAAAGCGCCATTGCTTGGGGGCTACCTCTTCAAAATTACAAATATCAACTATGAGTATTCCTGACACTTAGCCCCCGTGCAAAAAGGGTTTCATGAGAATGCTGATAGATTCACAAACATCTAAAATGCCTTTTGTGGCACAATTTTCAAAGTTTGTCACAACTGGAATTTATCACTTCATGCAAACCTTGGGCATCCGCGAAATCCGCCAGCGCTACGAAATCCTTAAAGAAACGCTCGAAGCTGAAGGCGAAGTGATCCTCACGCATCACGGTAAACCGTTTGCACGCGTGCTTCCGCTTGAACCAGTAAAGCCTCGCAAACGCTGGAAACCGCATGCCGAACTGGCTGACATTCCATTCCAGCATGTGCCGAGCGAGGTACTCATCGCTGAGGATCGCGAAGATCGTTGAAAGCGGCTCAACGAACGCCATCAACGATGCGAATTTATCTTGACACCAGTGCGCTGGCAAAAGCGTATTTGCCTGAAGTCGCCTCCGACACGGTGCGCAGCATGATCGCGCAGTCGTCGCACACGTTTATCTCGTCTCTCAATATCACCGAGATGCGTTGTATGCTCGCTCGACGCGTCCGATCTGGGCACTTTTCGGCTGACGTCGAAACGAGATTGTGGGCGGCGTTTCAGGCGGACCTTTCCAACGAAGTATTTGACCATTTCGCTGTTCAATCGACGGCCTATGTTGAGGCCGCCGCGTTGATTGACCGCATCGCGCCGACCCCGCTCCGCACGCTCGACGCATTGCATTTGTGCATCGCCGAACAACTTGAACCCGACCTTTTCATCACCACCGACCGGCAGCTTGCAAAGGCTGCTCTCACCATCGGTCTCAACGTAGACCAGCTAGAACACAGCGCATGAATACCTCCGCCAACGACACCCACTCCGCCTCTCCCCAAGAGGAAAACCACATCATCGCCGAGCGTCGCGCCAAACTCACTGCGTTGCGTGAAAAGGGCCAAGCCTTCCCCAACGACTTCCGCCGCGAGCATCTCGCTGCCGATCTGGTCGCCACGTATGGTGAAAAGACTAAGGAAGAACTCGAAGCGCTGAACGCAACCGTCACCATCGCTGGCCGCATGATGTTGAAGCGCGTGATGGGCGGCGCATCCTTCGCGACTGTGCAGGACATGTCGGGCCGCATTCAGCTCTACATTAACGACGCAGGCGTGGGCGCTGAGACGCATGAAGCGTTCAAACATTGGGACATGGGCGACATTCTCGGCGCAACCGGCACGATGTTCAAGACGCAAAAAGGCGAGCTTTCGATCAAAGTGAAATCGCTGCGCCTGCTCACCAAGTCGCTACGTCCGCTGCCAGAAAAATTCCACGGCCTCACCGATACCGAGATGAAATATCGGCAGCGCTACGTTGACCTCATCATGAACCCGGAGTCGCGTCGCACCTTCGAAATTCGCTCGAAGATGATCGCCTTCATCCGCAATTTTTACGTGCAGCGCGGCTACCTTG
>JBDSYI010000098.1:0-1836 GCA_039925745.1 Casimicrobium sp.
CCACGTGTTCGATGCGCAGACCGATGTGATCGCTGCATTCAAAGCCAATCGCTTTGTCGCTGATAGTGTGGTGATTGTGCGTAATCAGGGGCCGCGCGCTTGCGGCATGCCGGAGTTGCATCAGCTCACGCCCGCGCTGTCGGTATTGCTGGATCGTGGATTGAAGGTCGCGCTGGTCACCGATGGCCGCATGTCTGGCGCTTCCGGTCGCGTGCCCGCCGCCATTCACGTCACTCCGGAAGCTGCCGCTGGAGGGGCGTTGGCGCGGGTGCGTGATGGCGATATAGTCACCGTCGACTGCGAAGCGGGGACGCTGCATTTGCACGTTGATGACACGGTACTCGCGTCGCGTACGAACGCGGCAACGCCGCACGCAAAATCGGGATGGGGACGCGAGCTTTTCGCCACTTTCCGGGACAATGTGTCTGATGCCGATTGCGGCGCGTCGATTTTTGCAAACTGACCGATAACAACGAGGCAACCCATGGACTTAAATCTCACACTACGCAAACTCGGCTACGTGCCGGTGGCCATCATCGATGACGTCAACAACGCTGTGCCGCTCGCCGAGGCGCTCATCGCCGGTGGCATCGGCAGCATCGAAGTGACGCTCCGAACCGGCGCCGGGCTCGCCTCCATCAATGCCATCGTGAAATCTGGGCTGCCGATTCTGGTCGGCGTCGGTACCGTGACGTTAGCCGAGCAAGTGCCCGCCTGCGTTGATGCGGGTGCCAAATTCGCGGTCTGCCCGGGATTCACACATGAGGTCGGGTCCGCCTGTCGCAACGCGCTGTTGCCGCTGTTGCCAGGCGCCGTGACGCCGACGGAGGTGCTCAATTGCCTCGACGAGGGCTATACCGTGCAGAAATTTTTTCCGGCAACGGTGTTTGGCGGTGCGGCGTGGCTCAAGATGATCGAGGCCCCGATTCCTCAGGTAAATTTCTGCGCGACTGGCGTGGCTGCAAGCGACATTCCAGCGGTACTCGCCTGCACTAACGTTGCCGCCATCGGCAGCTCGGCGGTGGCCACACGCGACATGGTCGCCGCAAAAAACTGGGCGCTGATTACCGAAAACGCGAAGAAGATGATGGCGCTGGTTCGTGAATCGCGAACTTTGTAGCGGCTAAACCTGCGTCGCGACCCAGCTCGAAATCGCGTTGCGGATCGAGTCGACTTCGCCAATGGGCGAGGCGACTGAAAAGCGCACGCCCGGGTAGCTCTCCCGCGCCTGCTCGATCAATTCGGTCAGGTCGCGCCGCGTGTGTGCGCCGGTCGCGAGGAAGAGCGGAATCACGCGAATCTGCTTCGCGGTCTGATCGACCAACGCCTTCACGCTCGTTGCAAAATCCGGTTGCATAAATTCGAGAAAAGCCAGTTCGGCGGGCTTGGAGGTGTGCATGCCACGAAAGTCGGCGAGAATCTCATCGAACGGCACCCGCCATTGCGAGTCTCGCGAGCCGTGGGCGAAGAACAGGATCGCGGACATGATTTTGGCGTCGGGCGGCGAGCCCGAACGGTAAACGCTGGAGCCGCGATTATGCGACTACACGGCGCACCTTAACCGACGTTTGTGCGTCGACAACACCGTCCAACGCTAGTTGCCGCGCCCGATCAGCCATCGCCTCACCAATCACAAGCACCGCCGGACTTTTGAGCTGCTGTTCAGCGAAATCTGTGGTCATCGCCGCAACCGTCGAGCACACACTTCGCGTGTCGGCTCGCGAGGCGCTTTCAACCGCGATTACCGGCGTACCACCGCGCACACCACCTGTCAGCAAGCTCGCCTGCAGGGACGCGACGCGCGCCACGCCCATGTACACAACGAGTGTCAGCGCG
>JBDSYI010000099.1:0-2759 GCA_039925745.1 Casimicrobium sp.
AGCGCGAGCGTCATATGCGAAAGCGGTGCAAGATCGCCAGACGCGCCGACCGAGCCCTGACTCGGTACGTAGGGAACCAGCCCTGCGTTGTATACCGCCAATAGCGTATCGACCACGGCCTCGCGGACGCCCGAGTATCCGCGCGCGAGGCTCGCCGCTTTCAGTGCCAGCATTAGACGCACGACTGCGGGCGCTAGCGGTTCACCGACGCCCACGGAATGTGAGCGGATGAGATTGACTTGCAGCCTTTCGAGATCTTCGGCGCTAATGCGTTTGTTCGCCAGTTTGCCGAAACCTGTATTGACGCCGTAAACAGCAACGTCACCGGCTGCCGCTTTGGCAACCACGCTGTGACTAACGCGAATGACGTCGCGAACAGACTGCGTGATGGATAGTTTGACGTCACCGGTGTGCAGCGTTTGCAAATCGTCGAGCGCGAGTGCGCCGACATTTAGATTTATGGTGTTCAAAATTGACTTCGCTCTTTTACTTATGCCGCCTTCGGGATCATGGGCAGGTTGAGACCCCACTCGCGTGAGCAGGCGCGTGCGATTTCGTAGCCCGCATCCGCATGACGCATCACCCCAGTCGCCGGGTCGTTCCACAGGACGCGCTCAATGCGCCTGGCGGCGGCATCAGTGCCATCACAAACAATGACTACGCCCGAATGCTGCGAATAGCCCATGCCAACGCCGCCGCCATGATGCAGAGACACCCAGGTCGCGCCGCCAGCCGTGTTTAACAGCGCGTTCAGTAGCGGCCAATCCGACACCGCGTCAGAGCCGTCCATCATCGATTCTGTTTCGCGATTGGGCGACGCGACGGAACCGGAGTCGAGGTGGTCGCGACCGATCACGATTGGCGCTTTGAGTTCGCCGGATTTCACCATCTCGTTAAACGCAAGACCCGCGCGATGCCGCTCACCGAGTCCAATCCAGCAGATACGCGCTGGCAGCCCCTGAAACGCAATGCGCTCGTGCGCCATGTCGAGCCAGCGGTGCAAGTGCGCGTTTTCAGGGAAAAGCTCCTTCATCTTGGCATCAGTTTTGGCGATGTCTTCGGGATCGCCAGACAGCGCGACCCAGCGAAATGGCCCAACGCCGCGACAAAACAGTGGTCGCACGTAAGCGGGCACAAAGCCCGGAATGTCGAATGCGTTTTTCACGCCATTGTCGAAAGCGACCTGACGAATATTGTTGCCGTAATCAACTGTAGGGATGCCCATCCCCTGAAAGTCAAGCATCGCCTGAACGTGCACAGCGCAGGACTTGGCGGCTGCCTCGCGCAGCGTGCTAAATTTATTTTCGTCAGCGCGCGCCGCTTGCCATTGTTCGACGGACCAACCCAACGGCAAGTAGCCGTTAACAAGGTCGTGCGCGGACGTTTGATCAGTGACGATGTCCGGCTTTAATCCGCCTGCTTTTGCGCGACGCACCAACTCGGGCAGCAACTCCGCAGCGTTACCGTGCAAGGCGATAGAAACCGCGCGCTTCTCTGCGGTGTATTTGGCAATGCGAGCCAGCGCATCATCAATGCCCGTTGCCTGCTCGTCGACATAGCGAGTCTTCAACCGGAAATCAATGCTCGATTGCTGGCATTCGATGTTCAGTGAGCACGCGCCAGCAAACGTCGCTGCTAACGGCTGTGCGCCACCCATGCCGCCGAGACCCGCAGTGAGAATCCATTTGCCCGCGAGGTTGCCACCAAAGTGTTGCCGACCTGCTTCAACAAATGTTTCGTACGTGCCCTGCACAATGCCCTGGCTACCGATGTATATCCACGAGCCGGCTGTCATCTGCCCGTACATCATGAGGCCCTTGCGATCCAGCTCGTCGAAGTGCTCCCAAGTGGCCCACTTTGGCACTAGATTAGAGTTAGCCAGCAGCACGCGTGGAGCGTCTACATGCGTGCGAAACACGCCGACCGGTGTGCCGGACTGTATGAGCAAGGTTTCCTCTTCTCCCAACTCGCGCAAGGCCTTCAGGATCGCTTCGAAACAATCCCAGTTGCGCGCGGCTTTCCCGATTCCGCCATACACGACCAGCGCATCCGGGTTCTCTGCGACCTCGGGATCAAGATTGTTTTGCAGCATGCGGTAGGCCGCTTCGATCAACCAGTTTTTGCAGGTGATTGCGGTGCCTCGCGGAGCGCGCACTGCGTGCGGCATTGCGGCGGAAAGGACGGACAACGGAGGGTTGTTGGGATGTGTCATCAGAGCCTCGCTGAGCTATTCAACAATTCGGATTGCTGCGAAATATACTTGTCTAGACAAGTTTGCGCAAGTGCAAAACTTTGCAGTAGCATCGCATTTATGAAATCGCAATGCGACTCGACGGTCTCCGAAAAAAAGCGCACGGTGCCACCGTACGAGCAAATCATGCTTTATCTAAAAGAGCGCCTCGAAAATGGCCACTGGACGCCGGGCGCGCTAATGCCCTCCGAGGCCGATCTGGTGGCGCAGTTTGCCGTGAGCCGCATGACGGTGAACCGTGCGCTTCGCGAGTTGCAGCTTGAAGGAATGGTGGATCGAGTACAGGGCGTCGGCACCTTTGCTGCGCAACTGCACCGCGTATCGTCTTCGCTCACGATTCGTGACATCCACGAAGAAGTTGTTGAGCGCGGTCATACGCACCACGCCACTGTGCATCTCGCGAAGGCAGAGTTGGCGAATGTAGCCGCTGCGCAACGTCTCGGTGTTGCCCCCAATGAACCGGTGTTTCATACCGTTATCGTTCACTACGAAAACGGCGTCGCGCTGC
>JBDSYI010000100.1:0-8003 GCA_039925745.1 Casimicrobium sp.
GAGTCGCGCGGCGCCAATGATGACGATGGCACGCCAAAATGGGATCTGTCGTTAGAGATGTTAGAGCCAGCGAAAGTAGGAGAACTGGAATCGTTCCTACGCAATCGCCCGGCGCCCGATAAGTCCTGACCGCGATATTTGTCCGTAACGGTGTGGGTCACGGCGCTCATGATCAGGGCAGCGTGTTACAGAGTGGTCGCCTGAGCGAGAGCCCGCCTGTTTGTGGCGTCACCAAAAACTCACATGCGTCGTAGCCTTGCGATTTCAAACGACCGATGATTTCGGCGACGGCGACCGTTGGCAACAATGGTTCTCGGGACAGAATCCAGCCGTAGCGGCGCGATGGGTGTCCTACCACCGCCCATGCGTAATTCGGGTCAAGCGCGATAACCCAATAATCAGCCGCAACCCAGAATCGGTAGGTACCAAACAACTCAAGAAATGTCACTTCAAGCTTGGACGGGAAGTTCGGATCACTCGCGCGAGCACGCCCGCTCGCACGTTCGCGCGTCCCGTCTTCGCGAGTGCAAACGTTATCGACACGGATCAGCGCGTCGGCAGCTGCGCTGTAGGTCGCTTTGGTGTCACGCACGCACTTGCGTTGGAAGAATTGTGGAATCGATGCGATCTCGTGCCAGGTGCCGAGGTATCGGGTGACCTCAAAGGTTTCGACCGGTTTAACTTCCAGCGCGTGAACAGCGTTCATCCAAACCGTTGACACAAATAAAGCTGCCGCCAGAATCACATCCGTCGTGCCCCTAGTTCCAGCATTAACGAAAGCGTCGCGCTTGCTCTGCATGACGGATTAGCCGCATAAATTGAGCATCACTTAGTAGCCGCTGGATGGCTTCGGAAGATCAGAGGCAGACGGTTCCATGAGCGACGCGGCAATATGCGACTTAGCCGCTTGCGCGACATAGACGCCCTCATGGGTCAGAGTCACCATGTGGAAGCCTTGCTTGCGACGAATTGCGCCGACTTGGCCGCTAGCGCAAAAGATTCCTGCAAATTTTTGATGCGCTTTTGCACGGGCAAGAATATGGGCAATGGTGTCGATACAACGCTGATCGGTCAAGTCGGTGCCGGGACGCGCCCCCAATACCAGCGCCAAATCGGCAGGTCCGATGTAAATACCGTCAAGTCCCGGGGTGCCGAGAATTGCGTCAAGGTTCTCGATTCCGGCAAGTGTTTCGATCATGGCGAAAACGATGATCTCGTCGTTGGCATGATCAAAATAGTCGTCGCCACCGTAAAGCAACCCACGTGCTGGTCCGAAACTGCGCATACCCACCGGCGCGTAGCGACAGGCAGCGACCAATCGCTCGGCTTCGGCGCGGTTATTGATCATGGGGCAAATGACGCCGTACGCGCCGGCATCAAGCAGATGCATGATGACAGCGGTATCGTTCCATGGCGCTCGCGCAATGGGCACTGCGGGAGTTGCCGATAGCGCTTGCAAAATTGGCACGGCCTGCGTGAAGTCAAACATGCCATGTTGCATGTCAACCGTTACGCTATCAAAACCGGCGTGTCCCAACAATTCCGCAGAATACGACGAGCCAAGTGCGCACCAGCCGTTAGTGGTGCATTCGCCGCGCAGCATTTTCTCTTTAAGCGTGTTTTTTCTCATAACCCAATCGGCTGAAAATAAAACGCATTATGAAGTACTCACACCGTACCGATGCTAGCTGCGTGTCGATTCGACTGACACGCAGCGTTGCATCGAAACCAGCGGTCTAGTCCAACTTCATAAGGAACGGTATTTCGACGTCGTACTTGTCGCCACCTGCCTTCGTACGACAGGCTGCGTCAGTAAGTGCGTTGGCAAAAGTCCGTTGCACGGCATTTCGCATGTTGCCCGGCGTAATGTTGCCTGCTCGGACATTGCTGAATGTGCCGTCCGCATTCACGGTCGCGAGGATTGTGCCCTCGATTCGGTCAACACCGGCCTTGTTCATCTCACGCGCTGGAGGCGAGTCTGGACGACACGGTTGCGGCAATGACGAGATACCAATTCGCGTTAAAGCCGGCCTGGGCGGCGGCGGCGGCGGCGCGACTGGTGCTGGCGGTGCCGGCGGCACTGGAGGCGCAATCTTGTACTCGACCTTGGGGGGCTCTGTCGTCGCGGTGATCGCAGGTGCAGGAGGCGCAGCAACGACAACTTCAACCGGCGGCACATACGGCGGTGGAGGAGCAGCAGGCGGAGGCGGCGGCAGATTGGGCGTCTTCGGAGGTGGCGGAGGTGGCGGAGGCGGCGGAGGCGGCGGAGGCAGTTTTACCTCCTCCACAATCTTCGCTTCTATCGGCTTTTTGATGATATCCACCGCCTTACGCGCGAGGCCGGTGACCAACGCGTAAACGATAAATATGTGCAAAGCGATCACAGCGGCAACAGCCACCATGCGCTTGTTCGATTGCTTCGGTTTGTATGAATAATCCATGCGAGATAAGCGCTTTCTTGAACGTCTGGTGCTTACAGCACGCGCTTAAAGGAATTGCTCATGGCCGAGGATGCCCATCTTGACTAGTCCGGCGCGCTGCGACGCCGCCATGACGTAGGCCACGATCTCATACCTGGCGAGCTTGTTCGGACGTAGATGAATCTCGGGCTGGATGGGCAGGGCAGCGGCCGCTACCATCTTGGCCTTCAGTTCATCCCTGTTCGCAACCATTTCGCCATTCCAGAAGATTTGGCTGGCCTCGTTAATATCGATCTTGACGATGTCCGGCTCGATGGGTGGCTTCACATTGGAAGCTGGCGGCATGTTCATGTTCACCGAATGCAACTGAATCGGAATAGTGATAATGAACATGATTAGCAGCACCAACATCACGTCGATGAGCGGCGTGGTGTTCATGTCGACGAGTACATCATCTTCGCCGCTGTTGTTGCCTACGTTCATGCCCATAACAGGCTCCTTTGCGTCAGGCCGCGAATTTGAGCGCTAGCGCAAAAACCGACTTTGCGCGTGTGGGTGGTAACCAAGAAATGAATTGATTTCATGGCTATTCTCGCGGTGCAGGTTCTGTCAAGAACGCGATCTTAGAGATGCCCGCCGAACGACAGGCAAAGATCACGCGTCCGACCCCGTCATAGGTAGACGTCAAGTCTCCGCGGATGTGAACCTCAGGCTGAGGATCCATCTTGGACACTTTTTTAAGGCGATCCGTCAAGTCACGGATGTCCCGAATTGGGGTGTCGTACATAAACATCTTGCTATCGGCATTTACCGAAATCACGATATTTTCTGGTTTTGAAATACGAATCTGCACTTCTTCTTTCGGAAGCTGCAGTTTGATCGATGTTGTCACCACCGGAATGGTGATTAGAAAGATGATCAATAGCACCAACATCACGTCGACTAGCGGCGTAGTGTTGATAGTGGAATTGATCTGGTCTTCGTCGCTGCTACTACCTACGTTCATGCCCATGGTTCAGGCTCCGATCGTGCGAGTGGTGCCGGTCTATCGCTTGCCGCCTGCGGCCGCCGCAGCCGAGCCGATCAGGACGGAGTGCAGGTCTGAACCAAAGTTGCGAATCTTTTCGAGAGTCGTTTTATTCTTGCGAACGATGAAGTTGTAGCCCAGCACCGCAGGCACGGCCACGGCTAGACCAATTGCGGTCATGATAAGCGCTTCACCCACTGGGCCGGCAACTTTGTCGATGGAGGCTTGTCCGGAAACGCCGATTTTCACCAGTGCGTTATAGATGCCCCAAACCGTTCCGAAGAGTCCGACGAACGGGGCCGTAGAAGCGACCGTTGCCAAAAAGGCCAATCCGTTTTGCATGTTACTTTGGACGCTTTCCGTAGCGCGCTGAATGCTCTGGGCGACCCAATCGCTAAAGCTGATATGCGCGAGGAGACCTTCATGCTTTTTGGTTGACTCAAGCGCCGCTTGAGAAATGAATCGATACGGACTTTGCTCTTTGAGCGATTCAACGCCTTGGGCCACTGAAGGAGCGCTCCAGAACGTCGAATCCGCGGCCTTTGTTTGGCGTCCAATTTTTGAAAGCTCAAAGACCTTGGAAATCATGATGTACCAAGTACCGATCGACATGATGATCAAAAGAGTCAGCGTAGTGCGTGCGACGATATCGCCCTCGTTCCACAATGCTTTGACGCCGTAGGGGTTTTCAACTTTTTCAACCACAGGCTTGCCGGGTTGAAACGCTGGCGCATCGGCGACAGGTGGCGGCGACGTTGTTACTGCGGGGGCCACGGTCGTAGTTGAAGACGGAGTTGACGTTGGCGTGGTTTGCGCAATGGCGACTACTGGAAGCAGTAGTGCCGAGGACACCATGGACACGGCGGCCAAAGCCGCTAACGCGCGCTGCGCGGAACAAACAAATGATTTCATGAACACAACACTTTCCTCATCGCTGATCAGCCGGATCGCGGCTGGTCGCAAAATAATAAATTTGACACACTATTATGCCTCAGTTTTCACAGCCAGTTGTACGACATGTGATGACCAGGCGATTGACCGACAAAATCGTCGTTCGTCGGCGGCTACGGCAAACAACCTGATGCTAGCGAAAGCCCCAGTTGCAAGTCAACTGTAGCGTTTTAGTTCTAGGCGAATTCAAAGGAGCACCTTAGGGCACGGATCCATAGTTAGGCGACAAACTGGCCGTTTAAATCTGTCAGTTGCAAATAGAACTGCTTGAACATGCATGAAACGTGCACGCGAGTCCTGAAATCAAAAAAAGGCCAATTGCTTGGCCTTTCTCTGAGGAACGTCGATAACGTTCAACAATTCCGTAGTGCTCTAAGTCTGTTTAGCACCTAGGCAATTTCGTCTATTGAGACGCTGTGAACCCATCACACCACCCAATTGCGTGGCGTGATGAATGTTCAGGTGCTATTTGAAGTTGTAAGCAGCGCGCAGCATGTAAGCGCGGCCGACTGCGTCAGCAAACCGTGGGTCATATCCCTTTTGGAATACGGTGCCCTGATTTGTGAATGGTGGCTTGGTGTCAAACAGATTTTTCACGCCAAGCGTAATCGTCGTGTTTCTCATGCCTGACCAGGTTCCCGAAATGTCAACCAACGTGTAGGCTTTGACTTCATTTTCGAAGCCAGGATCCACCTGGTTTTGGTCGGTGTAACCCGTCTTGTGACGGATGTTCAACTGACCCGCCCATGCGCCGCGATTCCAGCCGAGTCCCAACACGTGCTGCCAACGGAAGACCGGGCTCGAATCAACGTAGCGGCCAACGTTAGGCACGAATGCATCGCCGGGCGTACGTTGATATTCATAGGTGTGAACCCACGTGCTGTTCAATGACGCATTGAAATTGCCGGCGGTGCCCATTGCGAAAGCATACGATGCCGAAATATCAACGCCGTCGGTTTTGATGCCGCCGAGATTGTCGTTCAGTGCGAGTACGTAGCCAATGGCATTGCTGTTGGCAAATTCGTTCTGGCAACGATCAAGTGTGGCCTGAACGGCTGCGGAAAGCTGCTTGCAACGGAAATAGCGCGATGCGTATCGTGATGGGTCACTGAAAATCGCTTGCTCTGGAAACGCTGCGATCTGATTTTTCAGTTCGATGTTCCAGTAGTCGGCCGTAAGCAGTACACCCTTGGCTGGCTCAAATCCAACGCCAAACGTAAACGTTGTTGATTTTTCTGGCTTGAGTGCGCGGTTACCACCGGTCTTGATCTGCGCCTGCTGGCCGCAGTCGCGCGTTTCGATACCACCGGGCGCTACTTTGCCGCCTGGGCACAGCAGAGGATCATCGTACGCATCGGCTGTGAACGAAACAGATTGTGGTCCGTAGATTTCGTCCAACGCAGGTGCGCGGAAGCCGGTGTTGTATGAGCCGCGAGCAAACAGGTTAGAAACCGGCTTGAACAGAAAACCAATCTTCGGATTGAAGGTGCTACCGAAGTCGCTGTAACGGTCGTAGCGTGCAGCAAGCTGCACTTCAAGCGCTTTCGAAACCGGCAGAATCATTTCCGCAGAAAAAGCCGCCACGTTGCGGTCGCCCGACACGTGATATGCATCACGTCCCAGTGACGGTACATTCAACACGATTTCATCGATGGTGTCGTTGCGATAGGTTTCTTTACGGAATTCGCCACCGAATGAAACTGCCGCCGCGCCGCCGCCCATACTGAACAGTTCGCGTGACGCACGAAGGTCAACGCCTTTAGTGTTGCCCTTAGCGTTTTGCGAAATACCCTTTGCCTTCGCAGCTTCGATCAGGTCGTTACCCGCTTGAGTCTGCGCGCCGAACGGATTCAACACGCCGCTGGTGATACCCGCTTGAATGAGCTTTTTGCTGACGTAACCATTGGTAACGGCGTCATCACCGCTGCTTTCAGTCCAGAACAAACCACCACGATAATCCCAGCCGCCGATGGCGCCGGAAATATCGGCTACCGCGCGCTGCCCCACAGTATTGGACGTGCTTTCGCGCTGTCCGGCAGGAACCATACGCCAGCCCACGGTGATGTTACGTGTTGGGTCGATACCCGCGTACGTTTTGGGGAAGAACGGGCTCGACGGCGTCATCACGAGACCCGTGACTGGATCCGGTGCGACGCGAGCAATCGTCTCTGTTTCAGAACGGTAGTACTCGAGCGAAGCCTTGTGACCTGCACCGAGGTTGATCGATCCGCGAGTCATGAACGTTTTTTGTTCAACATCAGGCTGCAAATCGATAGCGGAGGTGTAGTCGTAACGACATGTCGTGCTAGCCAACGGCAACGAGGCCGGTGGCACGCATCCGGCGGCTCTGGTGGGGTTGCCAGCGAGGCTACCCTGCGTGAAGTTAGCCGGGAAGCTGGTGCCCGAAGTGAGGAACACGCCTCGGTCAGGAATCACGCCAGTTGCCCCGAAGGCGCGATCCACAGCGCGAATCTTATCGGCTTGACGCCAGTCGAGCACTGCGAAAACGTTGTAGTTGTTTTTATATAGGTCGCCAAAGCCACCCGACACGGTCGCACGCTTTTCTGTGCCGCCACTGTGTTGTGGCGACGTGTACTCGCCAGAGATGGAACCACCTTGATAATCGCTGCGCGTGATGAAGTTGATCACGCCACCGATTGCGTCGGTTCCGTAAATAGCCGACGCGCCGTCGCGAAGCACTTCAATGCGTTCAATGGCAGCAAACGGAATGGCATTCAAGTCAACCGTAGCAGAATCGAATGCAAAAGCAGCGATGCGACGTCCATTCAACAGAACGAGGGTTTTGTTGGCACCAAGACCACGCAGGTTGGCGTTCGACCGACCCTGCGTGCCACTACCGATGACCTGACTCGAACTCAAAGTCGATTGGCTTGAGGCGATGCGTTGAATGACGCCCTCTGCACTCGTGACGCCCGCTTCGCGCAAATCCTTGGCGTTCAACACCGTGATCGGCAGGGATGACTCATCCCCGATGGATCGCTTGATGTTGGAGCCCGTGATCTCCACGCGTTCAACGCGTTGTGCATCCTGAGCAAAGGCAGCGTTGGTAACGGCCATCACCGCCAGCGCGTTGATCACCGCGAGAGCAATGTGCTTTCGTTTTGTATTCATAGAGGTTCCCCGAAAGATGACAAATAAATGACTCGTGAATTGTGCATTAGCTCAAGCGCGCTGTCAGCTTGACGTCATTTGCAGTAAGTGAGATCTCGGTCCGCCAAAATTGCAGCTGAGAATCAGATCCAGCGTCACAAGTGTTTGATTTCGCGTGATTTTATTTGTCCATGCGTGGTTTAGCTGTGCTGGCGTGCTACGCAAAAAAGCAATTTTTGTCGCAATTTCTCAATTCAGCTTTTTGCCAAGAACGACTGTTTAATAGGGGTTAGTCGGTATTTTTCATTAATGTCGACTTTGCCAAAAAATAGACTTTCGCCCCTGCTGCATCTTGATATAACTAAAAAGCTGATCCTCAGTCGTTGCATCCTTGCAACAGCTTTAGAGGTACGACGACCGTCGTTTTTATCACCGTCAGTTCGCGCCGTATTAGGTCGAGAGTGGTCGAACTTCGGACCAATGACGAGTGTTTG
>JBDSYI010000101.1:0-10550 GCA_039925745.1 Casimicrobium sp.
TCGCACGGGGAAATTGAGGCGCAACTGGCCAATTCTGATCTTGATCGCGTCACGCTTTATCGCGTGCTGGAGTGGCTGGTCGAGCAATCGTTGGCGCACCGTGTGGGCGGTTTGTCGGGTTTTGATCGCGCCATGCGCTTCGCCTTCAGCCGCCCGGAACGCGGACAGGCGCACGCCCATTTTCAGTGCGTTCAATGCGGCACTACGATGTGTCTGGACGAGGTCGACGTACCCTCCCTGTCAGTGCCGGATGGTATTCAGTTGCAGGGGATTGAGCTGGCCGCTTACGGCTTCTGCGCACGTTGCGCCGAACAAAATAAGACAGTCGCCCGCTTGTAATTGCAGAGTAGCTATAATCCGGCCCCGCCCTCTCTGCCTTTGTACTTTGTTACTTTGCGCACAGACAAGCGAGCGCCGCCCCGGTAATCTGTCGGCGGTTCACCTTCCGGTATTGAAAAGATAGAGTCTCCTCCCATGGCAAGTACGGCATCCACAAGTAAGGCGAAGGTAGCGCCCGCTGCCAAAGCAGCACCTTCCACCAAGGCGAAGTCCAACACGTTGCCCTCTGCACCGCCGCTGGTCACCGCACCCGGGCCGAGCGTCGCCGCAGTCGCCGCGAAGCCTCTGCCGTCGGCACCGAAAGCCGCGATGGTGCTGACCATGAACAGCCACAAAAAGTACGCCGGGCTGACCGAAGCCGAAATTTTGAAGCAGCCCGAAGCGGATTACATGAGCGCAGAGCAGCTCGCGTTCTTCCACGAAAAACTGGTTGAGCTACGCGGGCAAATTCTGCACAACGCAACCGACACCGGCGAGCATTTGCGTGACACTGAGGTTGCGACTGATCCGTCCGATCGCGCCACGCAAGAAGAGGAATACACCCTCGAACTGCGCACCCGTGATCGGGAACGTAAGCTCCTGAAAAAGGTCGATAAAGTTATTCGCATGATTGATGACGGCAGCTTTGGCTGGTGCGAAGAGACCGGCGAGCCGATTGGGCTGGCCCGATTGATCGCCCGCCCGACGGCCACCCTTTCTATTGAGGCGCAGGAGCGCCGCGAGCGCATGCAGAAGCTCTACGGCGATTGATTTATCCCCGCCTTACGTCCCCGCGTCCCCGTTGATTCAAAAAGGATTACAACAATGAGTGCACCCTTCTCCCTCCCGCCACTGCCGTATCCCGATACCGCGCTGGAGCCGCTGATCTCCGCCAACACCCTGTCGTTTCACTACGGCAAGCACCACAAAGCCTACGTCGACAACTTAAACAAACTGGTTGAAGGCAAAGATCTGGCCGCGATGACGCTTGAGCAGATCATCCACGCCTCCGCTGGCAAGGCTGACATGGCCGGTGTGTTTAACAACGCAGCCCAAGTCTGGAATCACACGTTCTACTGGAACAGCATGAAGCCCAATGGTGGCGGCAAGCCTACCGGCGCGCTGGCAGCAGCGATTGACAAAGACCTCGGCGGCTACGACAAATTCAAGGCGGACCTTTCGGCTGCGGCCATGACGCAATTCGGCTCCGGATGGGCGTGGCTCGTCTCTGACGCTGGCACGTTGAAAATTGTCAAAACTGGCAATGCCGAAGTGCCGCTCACCAAGGGCCAGAAGCCTTTGCTGACCATCGACGTGTGGGAACATGCCTACTACCTCGACTATCAAAATCTCCGCGCTAAATACGTGGAAACGCTGATCGACAAGCTGCTTAATTGGGATTTTGCGAACGCAAACTTCGCCAGCTAGTCAAATTTTCGTGACGCAGCAAAAGGCCGGTGTTCCGGCCTTTGTTTATAGTTTTGAGATTGAATTTTAGCCATCAGCTTTTTCGTGAAATGACTACCTCATCGGGGCTGACGGGCCAATACGTGTTAAGTCGATAATTAATGAAAATGGCGTTTAGCCCCTGTACAGTAGACGTTATGGCGAAAAGCTGTACTTTGATAGCAAACGGTGGGAGCAGGGTTCTCTGACCATGCTGACCGTCTCCGACTTGTCGCACCGCTATGTTGCCAATGCTCCGAATGCTGAAATTCGATTCGGCAGTTTCTCGCTCGACGAGCGTCACGCGCTATTGCTGCGTGGCGGCTCAGGCGCAGGGAAATCGACGCTTTTGCACTTGTTGGGCGGCGTGTTACCGATTCAGCCGCAATCGGGAACCGCCGTTCTTGCCGGACAATCGCTGCAGTCCTTGACTCGCCCCGAACGTGACCGCTTGCGGCCCTATACGGTCGGCTGGATGCCGCAGCGACAGTTTTTGATAGCAAGCCTTACCGTGCTCGAAAACGTGCTGCTCCCGGCTTCGTTGGCCGGTCGCGCCGATGCGGCGACGCGCCAGCGGGCGAGTGAACTCTTGCAATCGTTCGCCATCGCTGATTTTGCGCACGTTCGTCCACACACGCTCTCGGTCGGGCAAGCCGCGCGCGCGAGTCTTGCCCGCGCGCTGGTCACGCAGCCGGGGTTGCTACTGGCTGACGAACCCACGGCCGCCCTCGATGCCGGGTCGTCACGGCTCGTCATCGAGCAAATGGCGCGCTACGTCGAGCGCGGTGGTGCTGCCATCATCGCAAGCCACGATCCAGCAATTCACGCATTGTGGGATGCGGTTTCCGGAGGCAAAGCCGCGCTTGCCGAACTTGAGTTGCCACGATGACGTTTCTGCTTATCCGCCGTTTCCTCGTCGAGCGCCCGTGGCAGTTCGCGCTCGCCGTAATGCTCTGCGCGCTCGGCATGGCTAGCGCGATCAGCATCGTGTGGCTGCAATCAGTGCTGGAGCAGCATGCGCGGCGTCAGGCCGAAGGCATTGACATCGTCGTTGGCGCAAAAGGCTCGGCGTTGCAAAACGTGCTCGCTGCGGTGTACTACCTTGACGTGCCGAACGGCAATATTCCACTCAAAGAAGTCGACGCGCTGCGGGCGAATCCGCAAATCGCGAAAGCTATCCCGATCGGCATCGGCGATTCCATCGGAGGTGCCCGCATCGTCGGTACCAGCGATGAATTCATTCCGTTTTACGACGCTACTTTAGCGTCTGGCACGCTTGCGGTTGCACCAATGGACGCAGTGCTCGGCGCAGGCGTGGCTCGCCACACGCAGCTGAAACTCGGCGACAAATTCGTTGGCTCGCACGGCCTCGGAGAATCCGGCGATGAGCATGAGGCGTTTGCCTATCGCGTCGTTGGTATCCTGAAGCCAACGGGTCGCGTGATCGATGAAACCGTCGTGACACCGCTGGAAAGCGTGTGGCGGGTGCATGAGGGCCACAGCGCCAGCACCGAACCCGAAGCCACGTTCGCGTTGATTCAGGCGAAAGGGCCGGTGGGTGTCGCCACGCTGCCGCGTCTCATCAACGCCCGACCGGGTTTGCAGGCGGCGGTGCCCGCGCTGGAATCGGCACGTCTGTTGACCAGCTTTAATTGGGTGGCGCTGGTGGTCAAAGTGTTTGCCGGAATTCTGGTGCTGGCGGCAATGGCCTCGCTGCTCGGCGCGCTGCTGCAGGCGTTGGCCCGCCGCGAGCCCGATCTGGCGTTACTGCGTGCGATGGGTGCAACTCGCGGAACGCTGGCCGGTCTGATGTTGGGCGAATCGTTGGTGTTGATTGCTGTCGCTGCTGTGGTGGCGGGCGCGATGGTGGCGCTGGCGGCCTGGTCGTTCCAGAGGTTTGCACTGCCAGGCATCGTGATTGATGCGGGTGACGGTTTTTTATATGGACTGGCCGGGCTGGCAATCGCCGCATTGCTGGCCGCTCTTGCTACTATTCCCGTGCTCCGGCGCTGCCTTTCCATTGATGTGGCAGCTCAACTTTCGTCGAGGTAACTGACATGCGCTTTCGTAATTTGCTTGGCTCGAGATTATTTGCGCTGATTGCCATGATGTTCGTCGCATCGAGTGGCGCTGTCACTCCGGTGGCGAAAGAAGGCGCGCTGATGCCCGCGTCGCAATTTCTCGCCGAAAAGCCGGGCTTTACGTCGTGGCGGGTGCTGGCTCAGGTGGAGTTGGTGAAGCAGGATCGCAAGATGGTGCCGAAGTTTGAATCCGCCGTGACCGCGCTGGATGGCACAGTGGTGAAGGTGCAGGGCTTCATGATCCCGCTTGATATTGGTGACCGGCAGCGCCGTTTCCTGTTGGTTGCTGCGCCGCCGCATTGTGCGTTCTGCCTGCCTGCTGGACCGGACGCCATGATCGAAGTACGCGCTAAATCCGACATTCGTTATGGCTTTGATGCCGTGGCCGTGTCGGGTAAGTTGCAAGTGCTCCGAGACGATCCGGCGGGCCTTTACTACCGGATTGTTGACGCCGTTCCCGCGCAATAGGCGGTTTCTATGGTTGCCAGCGACGCGTTAAGGGTGTAAGTTATCGATTATGGCTTTCAAAATTTTTCCAAAATCGACGAAACACGACTCGGCAGTCAAGCTGGAATTGGTCGATGACAGCCCGCGTGGGACGCGTGCTGGCGATACCGAGACGAGTCTTAACTGGACCCCTCACGCCAGTCGCATTGAGGTCGAAGAAGAAGGTGGCCTAAGCCCGTCGCTCGAAAATGCCGCACTCATGTTTGCTCATGGCAATGAGGGCGCGGCCAAAGCCGCGCTCGCGCATGCGCTTGAAACGACTGAGCGTTCGCAGCAAATGGTGTGGATGTGTCTGTTCGATTTACATGCGCGCGCTCAGGACCGCACGGCGTTTGAAGAACTCGCGCTGCGCTTCGTAGTGCAGTTTGAGCGCTCCGCGCCGGCATGGGATGAGATGGCGGGCGCCAGCAGTTCCGACCCGACGACATCGAACGCGCGCGCCAAGCCCAAGTCGCTGTTGCGCGGCGAGCTGACCGATCCCCAGGCCCCGGTTATTGTTGCTTTGGTCGATGCCTCCAAACGTAAAGATGCTGTGCCTCCGCGCTTTGATCTGGATATTGCTGACCTCGACGGAGCGAGCGACGTTTGCGGACTGTTGCTGGCCGGATCGCTGGCATCGCTGCGGCGCAAAGGCTCTGTCATTTCGATTCGCGGTCTTGATGCCACCACGCGGCGACTCTCTGCGAAATTGCAGGCGGGCGAAGCGACGCACAAAGGGCTTTGGTATCTCGTGCTTGAGTTGTTGCAATGGTCGTCGCAAAGTCAGATGTTCGAGGATCGTGCGGTCGATTTTGCGGTGACCTTTGGAATTTCGCCGCCGTCGATGGAACCGCTGACGCCGGTGCAACGAAGCGTACTCACAGTGCGCGCGGCCGATGTGGCTACCGTCGACGAATCGCTCGTCAATGACCGCATCGTGTGGCTTGGTGAGCTCAAAGGTCCGGCGGATCCTTGCCTGAAAATGCTGTCGCTGGATGCGGTCACAACCAACCCCGTGATCGTTGATATGCGTCGCGTCTTGCGGGTGGATTTTGTGTGCGGCGGCGCGATTGCCAACGCAGTCACGCGGCTCATGGCGCAGGCCATCGACGTTCGCGTGGTTGCCGCCACACCGATTATCCAAACGCTTTTGCAATTGACGGGGACACCCGCCGGACTTTTCGCGAAAGCGTAAACCAGCTTAACTGCCCGCGTCGATTCCGGGCGCGGCATCATTAATTTATGGATTCAAAACTAGATTTTCACGGCACGACGATCGTGTCGGTTCGTCGTGGCAACTCCGTTGCGCTCGGCGGCGACGGGCAGGTTACGCTCGGCAACATGGTCGTCAAATCGACCGCACGTAAAGTGCGGCGGCTGTATCACGACAAAATCCTCGCGGGTTTTGCTGGCGCGACGGCGGATGCGTTCACGCTGTTTGAGCGTTTCGAAGGCAAGCTGGAAAAACATCAGGGCCATTTGACGCGCGCTGCGGTTGAACTAGCCAAGGATTGGCGGCAGGATCGCATGCTGCGCAAGCTGGAGGCGATGCTCGCAGTGGCCGATCAAACCACCTCGCTCATCCTCACCGGCAATGGTGATGTGCTGGAGCCCGAGCACGGCATTATTTCCATTGGCTCGGGCGGAGGCTTTGCCCAGGCTGCGGCACGCGCGTTGGCACAGCACAGCCAACTATCGGCGCGTGACATCGTCGCCGAATCGCTAAAAGTTGCGGGCGAAATCTGCATCTATACCAACCAAAATCACACGATTGAAGAGCTGAATTGGTGAAAGAACGTTTGTTCGACGTCGTCGTCGCGGGCGGCGGCCCCGTGGGCTGGGCGTGTGCGCTGGCGGCTAAGGCTTCGCTCGGCAAGCACGCTCGAATCGCCGTCATCGAACGCGATTCGCTACCGATCATCAACACCGACGATCCGATTTCGGCGCGCGTTTACACCGTTGCTGCCGGCAATCTGGCCTGGCTCAACGAACATGGCGTCAAGATTGACGAAGCGCGAAGCGCAGCGGTTACCGATATTCAGGTGTTCGGTCGCGATGGCGGCGACTCGCTGCACGTCGACGCGAACGATGCCGGCGTGAACGAACTGGCTCGCGTGATCGAGCATGAGGCGCTTGCCCTGGCCATTGCAAAGCGTGCGCAACAGGCGGGCGTGATGTTGATAACAGGCGAATGCATTGCGCTGCATGACGGCGATGCCGGGACCGCCACCCGAACCGTTGAACTTGCGGATCGCAGCTTGCTGCAAGCGCGCGTGCTGCTGGCCGCTGACGGTGCGCATTCGCGATTGCGCGAAGCGGCGGCAATGGACGTGACGCGGCACGCGTATTCGCAGCAGGGCGTCGTCGCCAATCTGCGCTGCGCCGAACCGCATCGCGGCACGGCGCGCCAGTGGTTTTTGCCGGATGGGTCGATTCTTGCGCTGTTACCCCTGCCTTCGAGTGATGGCGCGCATAGCGTATCGATGGTCTGGTCAGCCGGGACGGCGCGCGCTGAACTTTTGTGCGAATTGTCCGAACCTGAATTGCTCGATGAAATTAACGGAGCCACTGCGGGCGCTTGGGGTATTCACACCGTAATCAGCGGCACACGCCGTTTTCCGCTTAACCTGATGCGACTGCCGAACCCCGTTGCCGAGCGCTTTCTCGCCATTGGCGATGCCGCGCACACCATGCATCCGCTGGCCGGCCAGGGCGTGAACGTGGGTCTGGCCGATGCGCGTTGTCTGTTTGATCTTTGGCGGCGCGCGCCTGAGGTGCATGGTGACCCCGGCCACGCGCTCTTGCTGTCGCGCTACCGGCGCGAGCGCTACGGCCCGACACTCGCCATGCAACTGGCGACCGACGGTCTTTTCCGCCTCTACAATCAGGTGGATCACCCCTTATTGTTGGCCGCTGGCGACGCTGGAATGCGTCTTTTAGGCCGTCTGCCCGCATTTCGTCGCACGCTGTCCTCCAGAGCGCTGCAGTAAACGCTTTTGTCTTTAATATCCGTCTTGCCGTACCGAAGGAACTTCATGAAACGATCCCTTACCGCTCTGCTGATTGCCGCTGGCCTCTTGGCTGCCTGCAACGCTCAACAGCCACCCGCGGGCGCTGCGGCTCCCACCGCCGTCGCGGCACCGGTCGCTGCTGCGACCGCGCCCGAGCGTCCAACCGTCAGCCCAGCCAAGCTCGCCGAAGTGCAAACTACGCTCGAAACCCGCTTTAAGGGTGCACCGATCAAAGGTCTGCGCGCGTCGGTTTTCCCCGGCCTGTTCGAGGCGATGGTCGGTGACGACGTCATTTACTTTGACGACAAACTGGGCCATTTCATCGTCGGCAATTTGATCGAAGCAGCGTCGATGACGAACAAAACCGAAGAGCGCAGCGCCGAGCTGACCGCGATCGACGTCAAACAACTGCCGCTCGGTGACGCGATCAAAGTCGTTCATGGCAAAGGCGAGCGCGTGATGTATGTGTTCACGGACGTGGACTGCCCTTTCTGCACACGCTTAGAGCAAACATTGGCAGACACCGATAACGTGACCGTCTATAACTTTATGTTCCCGATTGACTCCCTGCACCCGGCCGCTCGCAACAAACAAAAGGCGATTTGGTGCGCCAAAGACCGCAAGGCCGCCTGGCACGACGCCGTGCTGCGCAAGAAGTTTGACGCGAATCAGAAAGGCGACTGCGCCAACCCGATTGACGCCACCGTGGCGCTGGGCCAGAAGCTCGGCGTGCGCGCGACGCCTTCGTTTTTCCTGGCCGACGGCCGCATGGTCGCTGGAGCGATTCCGAAAGAGCAACTCGAAGCGCGCTTAAACGCGGTTCAGGTCAAACTCGCCGCCAAATAATTTTCGTCACGACGTTCGTCCTTTTTCGAAACCCGGGAGACAAACATGGCCCTCATGGACTTCATCAAAAAACAGCTCATCGACATCATCGAATGGCAGGATGATTCACGCGACACGCTGTCGTACCGCTGGCCGGACGATGACAAAGAGATCAAGAACAATGCGCAGCTCATCGTGCGTGAATCTCAGGTCGCGCAGTTCGTTTATCTCGGTCAATATGCAGACACGTTGCAACCGGGCAAGCACAACTTAACCACCGCCAACATCCCCGTCCTGTCGACGATCCTCGGCTGGAAATACGGCTTCGAAAGTCCCTTCAAAGCGGACGTCTATTACGTCACCACGCGCACATTCACCGGCAACAAGTGGGGCACATCGAACCCCATCATGATGCGCGACACCGACTTTGGCGTCGTGCGCATTCGCGCGTTCGGTCAGTACGATTTCAAGATCGTCAACCCACCGCTGTTCCTGAAAGAAGTCGCCGGCACGGATAACCACTTCCGCCTTGACGAATTCGCCGATGTGATGCGCTCGAAGATCGTCACCATCTTCACTGAGGCCATCGCCAACGCGAAAATCCCGGCGCTTGACGTGGCCGCTCGCTACAGCGAAATCGGCAACGTGCTGCTGCCCGCGATCAATCCGGTCACGACGTCGAAATACGGCATCGAAGTCACCTCGTTTAATATCGAAAACGTCTCGCTGCCACCAGAAGTCGAGCAAGCCATCGACAAGCGCGGCGCGATGACCACCATCGGCGACATGGGCGAATATGTCCGCTACAACATGGCCAATGCGGTCGGAGAGGGCAAAGCCGGCACGATGGGCATGGGCGCTGAGTTCGCTATGGCGATGGGCATGGGCCAGCAAATGATCAACCAGCCCGGAGGCCCGGTCGCCGCCAATCCGAACGCGCCGAAAGGCATGGTGCCCGGCGCCACAGCTGCACCGGCCGCTGCTATGGCCGCCGCTGCAACCGCGCCGGCCCCGTTAGAGCTCATGAACCCTGCGCAAGTGGCGCAGGCGCTGGGTGTGGCCGAAACCGACGTGCTCGCCGAGCTTGACAGCGGAACCCTAAAAGGTCGGAAAATCGGCACTCAATGGCGTGTCACACGGGAAGCGGTGGATGCGTTTTTGAAGGGCTAGCCAGCCGCTCGTTTGTCGAGCGGCTTTTTCGCGAAAGCACGTACATACGGGGACTAAAAGGTTAAATCGATAAAAGTCGACTTTTGTCCATTTCCGCCTTCAGCCCCTATGTAGATGAGCGTGTGTAAAAAAGCTGAAAGGGATAGTTCAATGGCAACCGCAGTCAAACCCAAGCTGACCGCCAGTGAATACCTGGCATGGGAGAACGCGCTTTCGGACGTTCGCCATGAGTTCGTCGAAGGCGAAGTGTTCGCCATGACGGGCACGACACGGCAGCACAATGAGGTCGTGATGAACCTCGTCATGCAATTGCGCCCGGCGTTGAAAGATACGCCGTGCCGCGTCTTCGCCGTCGATATCAAAGTCCGGGTCGAGGCCGCCAACGCCTACTTCTATCCCGACCTCGTCATCACCTGCAACGCGAAGGATTTGGACGTCAACGGTCCCGCCGTTTTGACCGAGCCTTCGGTGATCATCGAAGTGTCCTCGCCATCGACCGCCGACTACGACCTAGCGGGTAAGTTCGCCCGCTATCGCATGCTGCCCTCGCTCAAGGAATACATTATCGTGGCCCCGCTCTCGCACGGCGCAACGGTCTTTCGCAAGCAAGAAAACGGTCATTGGGAAGTCATCTCCGATATGACGCACCTGACGGTTCAATCGATGGATTTCACCTGCCCACTGGCGGACGTTTTCGCCAATGTTGCCTATGTAGCCCCGGAACTTCGCGAATGAGCCTGCCCCCGGAAACCGCCACCCATACCGCTGCGACAGCGCCTGAAAAGCAGGCGCGCAGCAAATATTCCTGTGTCGCCTGCGGTGGTGAAGCCGTCTGGAACCCTGCCAAGCAAAAGCTCGTGTGTGCATTCTGCGGCACCGAAGCGCCACTGCCGCCCGCGACGGAAACGATGCCGGGCATTCAGGCGACTGACGTCGTCGAGCATGATCTCGCCGCCGCATTGCGCAACATTCAGGGCGAAGCTCGCGGCTGGGCGCTGACCAAGCGCATGGTCAAGTGCAATTCCTGCCAGGCGATCAGCGTGTTCGACCCGGCCAAACAGGCCAAGGCATGCGAGTTTTGCGGCGCGTCCGCCATCGTTGATTACGACGAAACCAGCGACGTCATCCGCCCCGAAGGCGTGATGCCGTTTCAGGTCAGCGAACCGAAGGCGCGCGACACCATTCGCGCGTGGTACGGCAAGCTGTGGTGGGC
>JBDSYI010000102.1:0-11011 GCA_039925745.1 Casimicrobium sp.
GATTACAACGCGCAGTTTTTCAGGATGAGCGACGAGGCGTATGCCAATTGGCTGGTCAATGAAGCCGTGCGCGCTGGCAAGGTTCGCGTCGATGGCGCGTTGCTGCGCTCCGTGTAAGTGGTGCACCCATGTGCGCACCATTCGTTGGTAATTTCCACGATTGGATTGGTGCGGCGACGGTGCGCATTCTGATACGCACCCTACCGACTACCCGACGGCAGCGCTTTCTTTGCCGCCGCTTTCAGCAGTCGCTTCCCCCACATCATCCTCAACAGCGTCTGGGACAGGCGCTGGAAACAATTTAAAGGCGGCAATCTTTTGCTTCATCGCGATGGGCGTTCCGTCAAGCCCCATCTCCTGATTTTGCTCAAACGCAATCGACTTGAACGAACCGCTCACCCATTGCAATAGCTCGTTGGGTCGCAACAAAAAATCAGGCCTCGACGGGCTACCAAAGCGCTCGTTGCCGACCATAAATGTCTCGTAAAGCAACAGGCCACCCGGCTTCAAGGTCGCGATCAAAGCTGCAGCGGTGGGACGCCACAGATAGTTGCAGACGACGATGCAATCAAATGATTCTGGCGCGTAAGGCCACGGATTATTTTCAAGATCCCGTTGCTCGATTGTGACGCCATTGGTGCCGCGAATAGACGTCAATGCGGCCGCATCGCGATCAACTGCAGTCACCAAAACACCGCGTGATGCGAAGAACTTTGAGTGCCGCCCGCGCCCGCTTGCAACGTCTAGCAGCGTTGTCTTCGCTTTAACGAAACCCGCATGGCGGATCATCCAGGCGGACGGAGTAGTTTGATCGTGCATAGCCAATTGTAGAAGCGCGTCGATCGTGATCGCTGCCGGAGAAAATTTCCCCAAAAAAACGATGGCTGACTGGCTATCGTCTTTTTTTAAACGCTGGTCGGGTCTTACCGGTCCCTAGCGAGCGTTGTTCGCGTCCACCACCGCCAGCGCCGTCATGTTCACAATGCGACGCACGGTGGCACTCGGCGTCAGGATGTGAACTGGCTTTGCACATCCCAACAGGATGGGCCCCACCGCCACGTTGTTACCCGCCGCCGTCTTCAACAGGTTGTACGAAATATTCGCGGCATCAATGTTCGGGAACACCAGCAAATTGGCCGAACCCGTAAGCGGCGAATCGCCGACCCCTTTGCGCGAATCCTCGTCCAGCGCCGAATCGCCATGCATTTCGCCGTCGACTTCAAGCTGCGGTGCGCGCGCACGAACAAGTCTCAAGGTTTCGCGCATTTTTATCGCAGACGGCGTGTTGGCCGTTCCAAAATTGGAGTGCGACAACAGCGCCACTTTCGGCGTGATGCCGAAGCGCTGCAATTCCTCAGAGGCCATGATGGTGATCTCTGCCAACTGCTCGGCGGTGGGGTCGTAGTTAACGTGTGTGTCCACCAAAAACAGCAGGCGTCCTGGCAACATAAGCGCATTCATCGCCGCATATTCATGCGCCCCTTTGCGCAGGCCGAGCACCTGGTCGATGTAGCGTAAGTGAATGTCGTGCGTGCCGTACGTGCCGCAAATCATGGCGTCGGCGTCACCCTTGCGCACCATCATCGCACCGATTAGCGTCAGGCGGCGGCGCATCTCGATTTTGGCAAGTTGCGAATTAATTCCCGCGCGCTGCGTTAGCTTCAGATATTCCTGCCAGTAGGAACGGAAGCGATCATCCTGTTCAGGATTGATCAGCTCAATGTCCACGCCTGGTTTCATGCGCAGCCCGAATTTCTCCAGCCGCTTCTCGAAGACAGCGGGCCGTGCGATCAGGATCGGTTTACCGATGCCTTCGTCAATCACCACCTGCACCGCGCGCATGACGCGCTCGTCCTCACCCTCGGCATAAACCACACGGCGCGGAGCATTGCGTGCCGCGTCGAAGATCGGCTTCATCACCGCGCCAGAGTGATAGACGAACTGCGCAAGCTGCTGTTTGTACGCGTCAAAATCCTTGATCGGACGGGTGGCAACGCCGGAATCCATCGCGGCCTTGGCGACTGCGGGCGCGATGCGCACAATCAGCCGTGGATCAAAGGGTTTGGGGATCAAATATTCGGGACCAAATGACAGAAAGCCAGTATCTCCATAGGCCGCTGCCACCTGATCGTTCTGCTCGTCCATCGCGAGATCTGCAATCGCTTTGACCGCCGCGACTTTCATCGCTTCGTTCACCATCGTTGCGCCAACGTCAAGCGCACCACGAAAGATGAACGGAAAGCACAGAACGTTGTTCACCTGATTCGGATAATCACTGCGGCCCGTCGCGATAATCGCGTCGGGACGCGCAGCCTTGGCAATGTCGGGCATGATTTCTGGCTCAGGATTGGCCAGCGCCAGAATCAACGGGCTGTTTGCCATTTTGGCTAGCCATTCTGGCTTCAACACCCGCGCCGCTGACAGCCCGAGAAACACATCCGCTCCGTCAAGCAATTGATCCACGGTGCGCAGATCGGTCACCTTGGCGTAGCGCGCCTTGTTGTCGTCCATCTCTTCAACGCGGCCCTGCCACACCACGCCTTTGATGTCTGACACCCAGATATTTTCGATCCTGATGCCAATGGCCACCAGCATGTCCAGACATGCCAACGCGGCCGCGCCCGCGCCGGAGCACACCAGTTTCACATCCTCTGGCTTCTTGCCAACGACGCGCAGGCCATTGGTCACCGCCGCACCGACGATGATCGCGGTGCCATGCTGATCGTCGTGGAAAACAGGTATTTTCATGCGCTCACGCAGCTTCTTCTCCACGTAGAAGCATTCCGGCGCCTTGATGTCTTCAAGATTAATACCGCCGAACGTGGGCTCCAGCGCAGCAATGTGCTCAACGAGCTTGTCCGGATCCGTCTCATTCATCTCGATATCAAAGCAGTCGATACCGGCAAATTTCTTGAACAGGACGGCCTTGCCTTCCATCACCGGCTTCGCGGCCAATGGACCGATGTTGCCAAGACCCAGCACCGCCGTGCCGTTGGTCACTACGCCCACCAGATTGCCACGCGCGGTCATGTTGTATGACTCGGCCGGGTCGCGCACGATTTCTTCACAAGCGAACGCCACACCGGGCGAATAGGCCAGCGCCAGATCACGCTGGTTGCTCATCGTTTTCGTGGCGGCAATTTCAAGCTTGCCTGGACGCGGATAGCGGTGATATTCGAGTGCCGCTTCCTTGAGAGTTTGCGCTACTTTCGTGCCGTCGCCCATGAGTTCCACCTTGTTTTCGTATCGTAGTAGTTGTTAGCGAATTTTAGGACTGTTCGCTGTCACCACGATATTGTGCGTCAGACGTACCAGATCAGCGCTGGGCAAGCGCCTAATTCATGGCTAACGCTTCAACTGCGCCGCAAGGCGTAACAACAGTGGGTCTGGCTCACGTTCATCGCGTCGCGCGTTTTCGATGGCGGTTGCGACGAATGACGCCGCCGTGCGCGGGTCCTCGGCGGTATACGGCCTGCTAACGTCTGCACCCCGCTCAATCAGACACAACAAGCTATCCCATTGATTGTCTGTCGCCAAACTCACCGACAGTGGCGTGCCGCCGCTGGTCGCGTTGAGGTTTGCTCCACGTTCCGCCAACAGCCTAAATCCGGCCAACCGTGCGCCGAATATCAGCGGCCTCCCGGAATTATTTAGAGCATCGGGGTTAGCCCCTGCGTCGAGCAACGCTTTGGCGACGGCGAGATCTTGCGAGGCAAGCGCTGTCTGAAGTGCCGGATTCACATGCGAGGGCGTGGTGTATTCAACATCGGCCTTTGCACCGAGTTCGAGCAATGTTTTTACCAAGGTCAAGCGAGTGTCGTCAGGCAGGGTCTTCGCCGACGTAAAGGCATTATCGACGGCGAGCCACAGCAGCGTGACCCCCGTGGAACCGACGGTATTGATATCCACTTTTGGAGCCAATTTCCTGATGGTTGCAATGTCCGCCTTCACCACAGCAACTGCCATCGCGTCCATCGTACTACTGGAGAAATAGCCGTGGCCAAGCTCTGATTGGCCCGTCTTATAGTCGAGGTAATAATCGTGCGCCTTCATGGATGCATAGATAAATGCCGGGCTTGCAACGATTAACAGCGCAACCACCCGAACTGCGGCTGATTGAACAAAAACGTACAGCACCACCGCGAGCGCAAGAATGGCACCGGGCACGATGATGAAGAAGAAGCGCCCCATCGAGCGTCCGCCGTCATGATTGCCATGGGTGTCGGCCATATCCATCGATATGAACACCAAAAGCGCTATTGATTCAATCGCTACGATTGCCCAGAAGACAAGATTCATTTTGCTTTTCATAATGTTCCGCCGCCCTTGAGAGCACGTAATGCGCTAGCGCATCGGCGCACAGATTGGTTGTGATCGCAACTGTTTCATGCTGCGCAAATAGTATTCGGATGCACCCTACAAATTACTTACACGGAGCAGTCGTTTGGGTTAGATGCAAGACGAAATTCGCCGTGTGCCGCAATCAGCCAGGGGTTCACCCGAGGCATATTGTGCGGCTAGCGTCGGGCTCGCAAAAGTTCCGCCATGTCTTTGCGCTTGCGATCAAAAGAATGCCGCCGTGCACCGTTTCATTTCGCATCACGCACTTGACCACAAGCGCCTGGCACGGCAGCATTGCCAGCTATGGACATTCACACGTGGCTTATCTATCTGCTGGCGGCGACCGGGCTTTCGCTGTCGCCGGGTCCTAACGGGCTCTTAGCGCTCACCCATGGCGCGCTACACGGGCGCAGCAAGGCGATGTACACGATCATGGGCGGCGCGCTGGGTTTTGTCGTCGTGATCGCGCTTTCGATGTTTGGCATTGGTGCGCTGCTACAAACCTCGCTCGTTTGGCTCACGGTGCTGAAATGGCTAGGCGGTGCGTACCTCGTCTGGCTCGGCATTCAGGTGTGGCGTTCGCCGCCGCTCAGCCTTGAAGCGACAACGTCCGTAGAGCCGCGAGCCGGTTGGTCGATGTTTCAGCAGGGCGCGCTTTCTGCGATTACCAACCCGAAAGCCGTGCTCTTCTTCGCCGCATTTTTGCCGCAATTTCTCGACCCGCAACGCAGCCTGTTCATCCAGTTCATCGTCATGGCCAGCACCTTCGCCGCCATCGAAATCGCAACGGAGTTCCTAATTGCCAGCATGGCCAATCGCATCAGCCCGTGGCTGCGACGCGTCGGACGGCGGTTTAATCACGTTTGCGGCGGGGTGTTTGTGGCTATTGGGGTTGCTTTGCCGTTGCGGAGTTGAATTTTGGTGGTCAGATCAATTGCCAGCAATTTCGTGTGTCGCCGTGATTTATCAAGTTAACGCGATCCACGACATGCTCGAACGATAAATGTCGCCCCAGAATGAACGCCGAAAAATCCGTTGTTGCAGAAACTGAACAACTCATACGAATTCTGTCGCAAATCGGAATGTGCGTGCCGCTGTACCAACGTATCGAACTTCAGCTGAAAACACTGCTGCCGCACATGCGCGTTGCAGACGCAATCCAATCGGAAGACACATTTGCGAACATCTGCAGCCGTACCCATTGACGTGGCCCAACCATTAAGCAAATTTTCCGCGAGCATCGGCTGATGTCTGGCCGCTCCGCAGTGATGAGCTGATCTCTCGTCGTAAGGTTTCCGTCGAAAAAATCTGCCGGACAAAAGTGATTTTTCTAACGGTGGAGAAACACAAGGCGCCACTGTTGGCAGAGTCCGCGATTGATCTCCATACAAACTACGCCGTCAGCACGAATGCTCACAATTTGATTTCGAAATAGAGAATTTCGGCTGGTTGCTCCACTGGTACCTAGCGGAACCCCCCATAGTCCACTGCCAATTGGCGCTCTAGACTCAGATTCGGACGCAAAAGTGCCTAACTTGGCCCTGACGATTCGGAGCCCCGGCAAATGTCGATCTCACAAACGCGCATGAACGCTTTATTACTGGAGGATGTATGGACCCAAAAAAACCCGCTTCGACCCCTGAACAGGTCAAATCAGATATGCCTGCGCTTGCTGGGTTGCGCCGCAGGTTTCTAAAGGCTGCAACCGGAGCTGCCGCTGGCGGTGCCGCCCTTGGCTTCCCAATGATCGCCAAGGCTCAGGCTGGCCCGATCAGCATGCGCTGGCAGAGCACTTGGCCTTCGAAAGACATCTTTCACGAGTACGCGCTCGACTTCGCCAAGAAGGTCAATGACATGACCGGTGGCGACCTGAAAATTGAGGTGCTACCCGCTGGCTCGGTGGTACCGGCCTTCGGTCTGCTTGAGGCGGTTGCCAAGGGTACGCTCGACGGCGGCCACGGCGTGCTCGGGTATCACTACGGCAAACAAAATGCGCTGGCGCTATGGAACTCGGGCCCCGCGTTCGGCATGGACGCGAACATGATTTTGGCGTGGCACAAATACGGTGGCGGACAAGAGTTGCTCACCAAACTCTACAACTCTATCGGCATGACAACGGTGCAATCGTTCCTGTACGGCCCGATGGCGACGCAGCCGCTTGGCTGGTTCAAAAAGCCGGTCACTAAACCCGAGGACTTCAAGGGCCTGAAATACCGCACGAACGGTCTGGCCATTGATATGTTCACGGCGATGGGCGCAGCGGTCAATGCGCTGCCCGGCGGCGAAATTGTGCCTGCGATGGACCGCGGCCTGCTTGACGCGGCCGAGTTCAATAACGCGACCTCTGATCGGCTGCTCGGCTTTCCCGACGTGTCGAAGATTTGCATGCTGCAGAGCTATCACCAGAGCGCAGAAACCTTCGAGATCATGTTCAACAAGCCGAAGTACGACGCGCTGCCAGCCAAGATGAAGGCGATCATCTCGGGAGCGGTCGAGGCGGCGTCCGCCGATATGTCATGGAAAGCGATTGATCGTTACTCGAAGGACTACATCGAGTTGCAGACCAAGGATAAGGTCAAGTTCTACAAGACGCCGGACTCGGTACTGCAAATGCAGTTGACGGTGTGGGATGCGATTCTTGCCAAGAAGTCTGCCGAGAATCCGCTGTTCAAGGAAATCCTCGCTTCGCAAAAAGTGTTTGCGGAGCGCGCCGTGAAGTGGGATCAGGACACCATGGTCAGCCGTCGCATGGCTGTCAGCCATTTCTTCAGCCCGCCGAAAGCAGGCACGAAGAAGGCTTAAGTTAGTTGGTGTGACACGATGGCCATCCGGGCTTGACTCGGGTGGCCAATTTTTTTTAAACGGGCCAAGTTATGCAGCAATTACTTCTATTTGTCGACCGGATCAGCACTTTTGTCGGCCAGGCGTTTTCCTGGCTGATCGTGACCTTAACGCTGATGATTTCATGGGAAGTGTTTTCGCGCTATGTGCTCGACGCTCCGCACGCGTGGGCGTTCGACGCAATGATCATGCAATACGGCACCCTGTTCATGATGGCCGGTGCGTACACGCTCGCCAAAAACGGCCACGTAAGGGGAGACGTGCTCTACAGTTTTTTTGAGCCTCGCACCCAGGCCACGCTTGATCTGATTCTGTACATCCTGTTTTTCATTCCTGGCGTCGTCGCATTGACGTACGCAGGATTTTTTTACGCCGCCGAATCGTGGGCGATGAACGAGCACTCAAACATCACCGCCGATGGACCGGCGATCTATCCATTCAAGACGATGTTGCCGCTGGCGGGCGGGATACTGCTTTTGCAGGGCATTGTCGAAATTATCCGGTGTGTTATTTGTGTGAAAACTGGTGAATGGCCATCGCGCGTGAGCGACGTGCAGGAAGTGGACGTCGACAAGTTGAAAGAAATGGTTCACGTGAAAGACGCAGACATTCAAGCGCTCGACAAATATGTAGCACCAGCAGGCAGCGCGAAATGAAAATCAAAAAAGAGTTGTGGTTTGGTTTTACGCTCATGGCGGTCATCCTCACGGTGGTCGTCATCTATACGCCTTGGTCAAACTTTACCGATGGGCACCTGAGTCGCGACGACCTTGGTGCGCTCGGCCTTTTGATGCTTGCGCTCATCGTGGTGGCCATCATGTTGGGCTTTCCCACTGCGTTCACGCTGATGGGAATGGGTATGTTTTTTGGCTGGCTCGCTTACCGAACCGTCAACCCGGAAATCGCCACGCGACAGATTCTTGATCTGATGGTGCAGCGCGCGTATTCCGTCATGTCCAACGACGTGCTGATCGCGATTCCACTATTCGTCTTTATGGGCTACCTGGTCGAGCGCGCCAACCTGATTGACAAGCTATTTAAGAGTCTGCACCTGTCGCTCGCCCGCGTGCCGGGTGCACTGGCAGTGGCCACTATTGTGACCTGCGCCATTTTTGCGACTGCCACCGGTATCGTGGGTGCGGTCGTGACCTTGATGGGTTTGCTGGCGCTGCCTGCGATGCTACGTGGCGGCTATAGCGTGCAGCTAGCGGCGGGCGCGATCACGGCGGGCGGTTGTCTGGGCATTTTGATTCCGCCCTCGGTGCTGTTGATCGTGTACGGCGCAACAGCCGGCGTGTCGGTCGTCAAGCTCTACGCGGGTGCGTTCTTCCCCGGCCTCATGCTCGCCGGGCTCTACGTAGGCTACGTGATCATGATGGCAAAATTTAAGCCGCACCTGGCCCCCCCGCTGTCAGCCGCCGAACGCTTTGTTCCGCTGCCCCCGCTCTCGACCGCGCTCGCACCCAGGGGCAACAATGCGATAGCGGGACTTTGGTCGGGCTTGCGTCAGGGCGCATTGCCCAAGCGCGCTGTGTCAACACAACTGGTCATTTCGTTACTTCCGGCCTTAGCGATCGCCGCCCTGCTTGGCGTGATGTATTTCAGCGCCACGGCACCCGTCGAAAAATTCGACACGACGGGCCTGGTACAAGCTGGCGGTGGTGTTGCCGCTGAAGCAGAGAGCCCTGCAGAAGCCGGTGGACTGGCTGAACCGCCGAAAGAACAGGATGGTCTCGCTGAGCCGCCGAAAGAGCTTGGCGCTCTGTCCGAGCCGCCGAAGGAAATAGGCGCTTTGGCTGAGCCCACCACTGCGGCCACAGCGCCTGCAACAAGCGCGAGCAAGACTGCCGACGTAAAGCCCGCCGCAGAAGCCACCGTACGCGAGCCGGTGCCGACCTGGTACTGGATCGTGTTGGCGCTCGGGCTTGCCGGCCTGGCATTGATATCGTGGATGATGAACTGGCAGCGACTTGAAATTTTCAAAATGCTGTTGGCGTCTTTTTTCCCGCTGGCGATCATGATCGTCGCGGTACTCGGCTCGATTGTGTTTGGGCTCGCCACGCCGACTGAAGCGGCGGCTGTGGGCGCGCTCGGCGGTCTGATTCTTGCCGGGGCGTATCGCTTCATCGCAGCCAAGCGTGATCGCAGCCCCAGCCCGGCCATGAAGACAGCGCGCGACCTGGGCGGCATCATTAAGGAGTCGTCGTTTCTGACCGCGAAAACGAGCGCCATGGTGTGTTGGCTGTTCGTGGGCTCCTCGATTTTCTCGGCGTCGTTTGCGCTCCTAGGCGGTCAGGATCTCATCGAAACCTGGGTGCTCTCGCTCGGGCTCTCGACGCTGCAATTTATGCTGTTGTCGCAGTTCATCATCTTCATCCTCGGATGGCCGCTTGAGTGGACCGAGATCATCGTGATCTTCATGCCAATTTTCATCCCGTTGCTGCCAAAGTTCGGCGTTGATCCGTTGTTCTTTGGCCTGCTGGTCGCGCTGAATTTGCAGACGGCGTTCTTGAGTCCACCGGTGGCGATGGCTGCGTTTTACCTGAAGGGTGTCTCGCCACCGCACGTCACACTCAACCAGATCTTTGCAGGCATGATGCCGTTCATGGGCATTCAGGTCATTGCGCTGACGCTGCTCTACATCTGGCCGCAGATTGGGTTATGGCTACCGGGTCTGCTGTACAAATAGAGCGAGTGCGATTCCGTGAAAATGCACAAAACGTTGCGTCGACCGGAACCGCCGCAACGAGCATTTTTTCGGATGAGGGGACGCGTTAGCTTTTCCTAAAAAAGACCACTGCATCGGGGCTACAGCTCAATAAGTTGCGTTATCGACTTATTGCGTTTATCGAAACTATCCCCGATGAAATAAAGGTTTCAATGAAAAGCTGATTACGGATACTGAGCGACCAGCGCAAGGATTGCGTCGCCGTATTTGCGCAATTTGTTCTCGCCGATGCCGTTAATGTCAGCGAGTTTGCTGCGCTCTTTCGGTTTGCGGCTTGCGATTTCTTTCAGGACGTTGTCGTGCAGGATGGCGAAGGGTGCGACATCTTCCGTGGCAGCGGTTTCGACCAACCAACTCTTGAGGGCTTCGTGCAGCGCTTCGTCCACAGGTAGTTCGATCGCGCTTTTGCGGCTGGTTCGCTTGGGCACCACTTTCGCTGCACTACCGAAAGTTTTGACTTCGGCAAGTTTGCGCAGCATCGCGGTGACCTCGCCGCGCATCACCGGCGCGGCAGCGGGCGTCAGGCGCAGTGCACCGTAATTCGTGACGTCGATCTCTGCCCAACCGAGGGTGACGATTTGACGAATGACGTTTCGCCACGCGGCGTCGTCGAACGCTGTGCCGATGCCGTGAACGTCGGATTGATCGTGACCGCGCGTGCGGATTTGTGTGGTGCTGACGCCGCGCAAAACTTCGATGACGTAGGTCGCGCCGTAGCACTGACCGGTGGCCTCAGTCGCGGCCAGCGCCATGCCAACCTGCTCCGTCGCGTCCCATGTTTTAGGTGGGCTTAAGCAGGTGTCGCAGTTGCCGCAAGCGTAGCCTTCGGGCTTGTGTTCGCCGAAGTAGGCAAGTAGCCGTCCGCGTCGACAGGCGGTGGTTTCGCAAAGGCCTAGTAGCGCGTCGAGCTTGACGCGTCCGGTGCGTTTGAAGTCGTCACCGGCACCGCTGGCGTCGATGAATCGGAGCTGTTGCACGACGTCGGTCAAACCGTAAACCATGAGCGCTTCGGCAGGTTCGCCATCGCGCCCAGCGCGGCCGGTTTCCTGGTAATAGCTCTCCACACTTTTGGGCAAATCGAGATGCACAACGAAGCGAACA